>JBMSXH010000243.1:0-4572 GCA_049425445.1 Phycisphaerales bacterium
AGTCCGCTAGGGCTGCGGTTCGATCCTCGCGTTCCGCGGACTCCGCCGTCGTGCGGACGCGTGCGTGAGCGGTTCGCGAAGCGGCAGCCGGAAGCCTGCCCAGAGCAGCGTCGACAACAGCGGATATCGAACCGCGACTCTCCAGCAGCGGAATCGCTCCGGCGGCGGCACTCCCGCGCCGTGCAGAAGCCGATCCGAGCGTTCGAGGATCTCCGCATCGAGGGCGCGGAACCAGGAGAACCCGCTTGGGAGCGAGAACCGGCCTCGCTGCTTCGAGACTGCCGGCTCGATCTCCTCGATCGGCGTCTTGACCGGAAGCTGATACTCCCAGTGTCCCAAGCCGTCACGCGAGGCGAACAGGCCCGCACGAGGAATGGAGGCCAGTTCGATTCGGCGATCGACGAGCAGGTCGAGCATCAGCCACTCGACCGGCAGATTGGCGCCCACATCGAACGTCACTTCTTCGGCATCATGTTCGGCGAACAGGGATCCGGTCGCAGGCGTGATCGCCGCGAAGGTCGCCCGCAGCGAGGGCCCGGTCCCGGGCGAGGCGGCCAGCGACACGCTGCCACCGGGAAAGCGGGCCCCGGGCACTTCTTCGTTGCTCAGGATCACATGGCCGGCGATCGCGGGCGAAGACAGGTCCGGCACCAGCGGGCACCAGTCGCCCGCATCCACCACCGCGCGCGGCCGGCCGGCCGGCACTGCGGCGCTCGGAGGCGGAAACCGCGGGACCAACCGGGTGGGCGGGCCGGGGCGAACACGTCGAAGGTCTTCAAAGACCGTCCACTGGAGAACATCGATCCGACCGGCCGTGGCGGAAGGCGCCATGACGAATCGAGCGATCCGCGCCTTCGCCGACACGCCGAGGATCTCCGCGGTGATCTGAAACGAGGATCGCCGCAGTTCGAGGCGTGCCTTCAGCTCTTGGTCGGAGTCCTGGCCACCCGCCGCCGCGATCCGGACCATCCATTGACGCGCCGGATCAAGCTTCCGCAAGTGCTCGGCCTTCGAGACGGCCTCGGCGAGCTGCTGGAGATCGGACTCGGCGGCCCCCCGAGACCGCAGCGCCTTCACGACCGTTTGCCACGCCGGGCGACCAAGCATCGAGTTCAGGCCGGTCGCGGGATCCGAGGCCGAAGCGAGGGTCAGCAGCTTGTAGGTGACGCCTGCTCGCAGATCGAGTTGGCGGGCACAGGACCGGACGGTTCGACCCTGCGGCGGCACCACCGCATCGATGACGCGGGCGAGCGCCGACCTCAGCGAGCCGAACGCCAACTGGAGTTCGTGCAGATAGGACGGATAGTCGTGGAGATTCGGTTGGGACACGAGAGCACTCGCCACCCCGAAGCGTCGAGCGTACCGCCTGCTTCCGGCATTGCGATGCCCCGAGACACGATCTTCAGGCGATGGGGTTCCGCGGACCGCCTCGAAGCGGTCGCCTCGAGTGGAAGCCCGGAGGAGTCCACGCGACTTCGGCACCGCACCACCGGAGGACCTGAGCCAACATCCGGCTGTTCGATGTGCCGTCTTGGGAAGCGACCCGTTCAGTCGCCGTGGGGACCTGCCGCATCGCCGCCGCGGTGCCGGAAGAGCGACGGCTTCACGCACGCCGCCACCTCGGGCCCCGGTTGGAACACGCCCGGCAGCAGTTCGGCGAGCTGCGCGATCGTCCCGCTCGGATCGGCGACGAGGTCTGGATACGACACCTCGAGCAGTCGCACCCGATCACTGCGCTTCAGCACACCGCGAACATGCGCGCTGTGCCGCTGCTGCGCATCGATCAGTTGCGCCCGTTCGGTCCGTGCGGAGCGGCCGCGCCGCGAGAGCATCACCGCCTGCGAGTCCACCACCTGCTCCACCGGGCGGACCATGTAGATGATCGTGTAGCGATGGCGCGTCGGCAGCGCCGGCAGCAGCGCCGAGATCACCTTCACCGCCTTGCCTTCGGCCCGTTCGAGGATCGAGGGATCCTTGGGGAGGTTCTTGATCTCCTCCCACTCCCAGTAGCCCTCGGGGTTGTCCTCGTCGGCCGCCCGCTGTTCGTCGGTCATCGGCGCCACGCCGCCGGCGCGGAGGATCTGCATCATCAGCGAGGTGCCGGAACGCGGCAGTCCCGACACGATGATGAACTCCTTCTCCGGCGCTTCGGCTTCCCCTGACGAGGAAGTTGCGCCTTCGTCGCCTGCGGTGGCCGCCGGGGCTGCCGGCGGCTCGGCGGCGCGGACGCGGTCGGCCTCGGCGCGAGCCTCGGCCCGCACGCGGGCCTCGCGACGCACCCGATCGTGGCGTTCGGCGGTGCGCTGCGTCTCGGCGGCGGCGATTCGAATCGCGTCCGCATCGGCAGCCTCGGCCTCCGCGACGCGATTCGATCGGCGAAGGGCCTCGGCGAGACCTCGGTATCCCTCGACGAACCCCGGCTCGAGCGTGATCGCCTTCGTGAAGGCGGTCTCCGCCTCCGCCGGGCGGTCCTGGGCCAGCAGCGCCTGCCCCACCACGAAGTGTCCGAGGGGGTTTCCGAACTGCAGCCCGATCGCGTCGAGGGCGTGTCCGATCGCCTCGTCGGGGCGTCCAAGATGGAGTTCGCTGCGGGCCAGCGTCAGCAGGGCCGGCGCGTGGTCCGCGTCGCGGGCGAGCACTTCGCGCGCCGCCGCCGCCGCCTCGTCCCAGCGCTCGAGACGCAGGCACGCCTCGGCGAGCATCGCCTGCAGTTCGACCTGATCGGGCGACTGCTCGCGAATGCGCTCGAGGATCGCGACCACACCCTCGGCATCGCCCTTCTGGAGCGCGATCGAGGCGCGGATCAGGTCCGCCTGCTCGGTCCGATCGAAGACGTTCGCCGCCGCGACGATGGTGGCGTCCGCTTCGTCGAGCAGGCCGAGACGCATCTGGCAGGTCGCCAGCATCTGGGCGTAGTCGGTGCGGACGGGGCGGGCGTGGACGCATGCCTCGAGCAGCGGCAGCGCCTCCTCGTACCGGCGTCCGTGCATGCACGCGCGGGCGATGTTCCAGTCGTTCTCGCGGTTGGTCTCCTCGGCGGCGCGGCCGGCGTCGTCGGGAATCTCGTCGATGTAGCCGAGATCCTGGAACTGCTCGAGCAGGGCGCGGTCGGCGTCCTCGCCGAAGGAGACCCGCTCCCGCGGCGGCTCGCCGGGCTTCTCCCAGGTCGGCACCGTCTCGACGGGACGGGGCGGATCGAACGCCTCCTCGAGCACCCGCCCCTCCATGTCGGCGCCGACCGGCAGCCCGAACCAGTGCAGCACGGTCGGGGCCACATCGAGCAGCCGCGCCCCGTACACCGGGTCGCTTCGGCGGAAGCCCGGTCCCGCGGCGGCGATCACGCCCTGCGGCCGGTGCCACACGGTGATGCCCGCCGGCACCCGCGGGGTGAAGCGCGGGCGGAGATGGTCGCTGTGGAAGCCGTGGTCGGAGACGAGCATCACCGCGGCATCGGGACCCGCGAGCTGCATCAGCCGCTGCAGCAGCAGGTCGTGCAGGCGGTAGATGCCGGTGACCACGTGGCGGTAGATCTCGAAGTCGGCCTCCGGCACGCCGTCCATGCGCGGCGGATGGAAGGGCATGAAGTGGTGGCAGACTTCGTCGATCGCCCGGTAGTAGACCGCGGTGAAGTCCCAGTCCCGATGCTCGGCGAGCAGATGCGTCGCCGCCTCGTGCACCGAGAAGGTCTCGGCGAGATGCTGCCCGAGCGCCGCCAGACGGTGGTCCTTGGTCTGGTCGACCTTGTCCGCCTCGGGCACGAACATGCGGATGATCTCGTCGGGATCGAGGTCGTGAATGCTCACCCGCACCGGTTCGATCGCCTCGCGGAGCGACTCCGGCCAATAGGTGCCCGGCGGCGAGGGCGGGTACTCGTCGGGGTCCTGTCCCTCCTTCGCCCGCACATGGCAGTACATGTTCGAGACCATGCAGCCGTCGACGTCGCGCTCGCCGTGGGTCGCGAACCACGAGACCACGTGGCTCTTGAGCCCGCGCTCGCCGAGGATCTCCCACAGCGTGCGGGCGCGACGCGTCGCTGCGGAGACCGGCACCACCTTGCCGCTGTGTGGATCGACCTCGGTGAAGCCAGGCACGCGGTGGTGGTAGGCCATCTTGCCGGTGGCGATGCTCGTCCACAGCATCGGCGAGAGCTGCGGTTCGAGCGTGGCGAGGTTGCCGCTGGTGCCCTCCCCCACGAGTCGGGCCATGGCGGGCATCGCCCCGGCGTCCATCAAGGGACGGATGATCTTCCAGTCGGCGGCGTCCCAACCCACCAGCAGCAGGCGTCGTCGTGGAGTCATGGGCACGAGAGTCCTTGGGGGCGGCAGAAGCCGCGCTTGGAAGCCGTGTGGCGTTCACTCGGGAGAAGGCGCAACCGCGGCAGATCCCTCGACATCGACCACGACTCGACCGGACCGATTCGAGTCGGGCACGATACGCCAGGTCCCGCTCCCGCCGGAAACGCAACGCGGGCGGGGTGGCGCGATGCGCCGGCCCCGCCCGCGATGAGCGATTTCACGGACTCAGGCGACGCGGCCGCGCGAGCGGCGTCGGAAGGCGCCGCCGCCAAGGGCC
>JBMSXH010000244.1:0-4565 GCA_049425445.1 Phycisphaerales bacterium
TCGTCGCGGTCGCTCGGCCTTCGCCAAGACCACCCGCCTCGGCCCCACCCGATCCTGAGGTGGATGCTGGATCGTTCGCGCGAGCCTCGCCCGACCCGGCTCCGCCGGCCCCGCCGGACGCGCCACCCGCCTCGCTTCCTTCCATCGCGGTCGGCTCGATCCAGGTCGGCGGTGCGCCGGGAGTCGAGTTCGATCCGCCCTGCGTTCCGCCGGAGCCTGTCTCCGGCTGCACGTGATCGCTGCTCGACTGCTCGACTCGGCCCTGCTCGCCGACCCCACCACCGCTTCCAGCACCGCCCGCCTCGGTCTTGGCTCCCGATCCCTGCGATGCGGTCTCTCCTCCGCTTCCGGAGTCGTCGGCTGAACCGTCGCCTTCCTCACCCTGCTCCGAACTCGAACCGCTCGACTCGGACTCGCTGGCGGCTTGCGATCCGGAGGATTGGCGCTGATCCGAACCCTCTGCCGCGGGCGCTTCGACGCCAGCGCCGCCGCCCGACCCGGACCCCTGCTCACCGGCGTTCGAGCCGGAGCCGGATGCAGCACCGGTCTGGTTCACCTTGACCTGCGCTGCGGTCGGCGCGCGAGTCGATGTCGGACTGCCCGGCGACGACTCGTTCGACTGCGATGGCGTCGCGCCCGATGAACGACTCGGTGAACCAGTCGAGGTCCCGCCCTCGCCACCCCCTGCCGAACCGGAGCCGGAACCGCTCGAGTCGCCGCCTTCACCTGCGGATTCGCTCGAGCCCTCGCCGTCGCCCGAGCCGCCACCGCCGCCTTGCGATGAACCCGACGACGCTCCACCCGTCGTCGGAGTTCGAGCCGAGGGGGCGCCGGAGGAGGACGAGGACTCGCTGCTCGATTCGCGTGCGTCGACGGGATCGGTCGGATGCGGAGGCAACGCGGGACGCGCTTCGAGGCTCGACTCGCCTCGTGCGATCCTGACGCGATCGATCCGAGCCGCCACGATCGGATCCTCCGGGTTCTGCTCGACGGTCGCCGGATCGCTCTTGCATGACACCGCGATCGCCGTCGTCGCGATCAGCGCACCGATCGCGAGCCATCTCCGAAAGGACGCCATGACGCATGCCACGAGCATCGGGCACGGTTCGCTCGAAGGGTGGCGTGGGTTCCCGCTCCACACCGGCTCGCGACGCATCGTGGCGCTCATGGGCTGCTCGTCTGGTCGGGAGACTCTGCTCGAGGCGGATCGAATCGGCCTTCGCCGCCGCCGTCCGACGTCGATGCAAGGAGCAGCCACGCGCGGATCGCCGCCACCTGCGGCTCGTCCGATCGCGCCGGCTTCGAGGCGTCGCAGTCCGCGGCGAGATTCCGACGCAGCCTCGCGATCGTCTGCTGCAGCGACTCCGCATCGGCCCGCTCCGATCCGAGGATCCACGCCGAGTCCTTGCGGAGGCGCATGAGTTCCTGTCGGATCGGTTCACCGCGTCCGGAGAGTCTCGACGCGATGGGGTCGAGGTGAGCGAAGGCCGATTCGAGCGCTTCGAGCCGGCAGATCAGCTCGCGCCACCACGGCCACTCCGACGGCATGGAGACCGCACTGCCGGCACGGTTTCGAACGCGGGCCATGACCCGAGGCTGGACCTGCGGATCCCGGCGATCGAGCCCGATCGTTCGCATCGACTCGGCGAACGCCCGCGCTGCGGACTCGAGCGCCTCTCGATCGCCGAAGGCCTCGGCCCGCCTGGCGTCCTCGGCAAGTTCCGCGAACCGCCCGGCAAGCATCGCGCAGTCGGCGCACGGATCCGGCGGAGGCGATGGCGCGTCGGCATCGACGTCGGAGTGCTCGGCCTCGGAACCATTCGGTGCCCCCGAGTCGTCCATGGGCTTCGCCGCGCCGGAGTCCGGCGAACTTGTTGTTGCTGCTGCGTCGACGGTCTCCGACGTGTCTTCCAGTGCGGTCGCCTCGGCCGCGGCAGGTCGAACCGTCCCTTCTCCATCGCCGGCCCCGGCCGGCCTGGGCTTGGCGGCGCCTTCCCCAAGCGACGGCGAAGAGGCGATCGACCGCGACTCGTCGACCGCGCTCGACTGATCGTCCTCGGAGTCGCCGGATGGCGGCTCGAGTGGTGCTTCATTCGTCGAAGGAACGTCCAGTCGCGGAGCAGGCTGCGGGGATGGACTCGTTGAAGGCCCTGCGACGATCGGATGGCTCGAATCGGTGGAGGCCTCGGTCGATCCAATGCCTGCACTCGCGGTCTGGGCGACCGCCTCGCCTTGCTGCCGTTCGGGTGTGCGATCAAGCCGCGCCGAGATCCACATCCAGGTTCCCTGCGCGACGAGCAGCATGGCCAGCGCCACGCCCGCCGTGATCGCCACTGGCTTCCACAGGTTTCCCGAGCCTCGAGGTTCGACGTGCTGCCATGATCGTTCCGCCGCCACCCGTGCGAGTGCGAGCGGTCGAGCATCGAGTCCGTTGGCTGGCGAGTTCGCTGGGCCGTCGAGCCGAACCCGTCGCACGTCTCGGCGTCCGCCCGGGCGACCCGCGTCGGCGAGGGTGCAGAGATCCACCGGCCCGGCGGTCGAGACCAGTCGCACACCCCAGCGAAGCCTCGCGAGATCCGCTGGCGGCAACTGCGATGCGAGGGTGGTGATGGCGGTTGATCCGATGCTCGCCGGCTCGGCGACGATCACTGGACGATCTTCCGCCGGTCGGAGCGACAGCCCGGAACCTTCGATGGGCTTCCGCGGCAGCACCGCCGATGCCCAGGCTTCGAAGAGCGCCGCGGCCGCGGAGGCGTCGGTTGGGTCGACCATCGACAGCGGCTCCGGAACGAGGATCTCGCGAAGCTGGCCGCGTCGGAACGCCTCGCGCTTCCAGAGGCCCGGCAACTGAAGGATCCCTCCAAGCCCCGCCTTCGCCAGCGCCGCGATGTCGGGCGGCGCGACGAGGATCGTGCGCAACTCGAGCGTCGCCCGGCCGGCCTCGTCCGGATCGCCCGGGAAGATCCTGGTGATCGCGAGCCGCCCGCCGGTCAGCGGCCGACCAAACGCGCTCGGTTCCCGATCGAGCGACTCGAGGAACGAATGGTCGGCGGTCTGCCCGAATCCGAATCCGCCGAGTTCCGCATCCTCCGCGTCGGTGACGTCGGCACTCCTCGCGATCGTGCGGTAGCCCTCGCGGGATCCGAAGCAGTGGGTGCCGACACGGATCGTGTCCACGTCAGGACGCTCCCGCCAGCCCGACCGCCCAGGCGATCAGGAACCCTGCCGCGGCACCGATCATGACGAGGATCGCCATCAGCGCGATGAACTTCCAAGTCGAAACCGATGGCTCCGTGGACGCCGGCGCGTCGGATTCGACCGCTCGCGGCGCCCGCGGAGCCGGACTCCCGACGGGAATCTCCGGCATCGCACGAAGGCAGTGCTCGAGCGGCTCGAGAAGGCCCAACGCGTGGGTCGACGGATCTGGTCGTGGCTGACCCAGTGCATCGGGACGGGTCCTCACCGCGACGCAGCCGAAGACCCGCACGCGATGGAGCGCTCGAAGCAACGGAAAGAGATGCGTCTTCACGAATCCAACGAGGCCGCCGCACTCGCGGACGACCCGGCCATGCGCGTCGAGCTTGGTCAGCACCAGCGCGATGGGGATGTGCGATCCGCCCTGCCCTTGCCGAATGCGTCTCACCGCCGAGGTCATGCCGAACTCGTCCTCGGCGATCTGCTCGGGCGTTCCGTGCAGCACCAGGCCCGGATCCACGAGCAGGATCACCGCGGCGGCCCGGTCGAGATGATCGAGCAGCTCCTCCGTATCGGGATCGGAGACCTGTTCGAGAAACGCTCGCTTGAAGACCTCGCCCGAGTAGTCGAGCGAGACGAGGGTGCGCGACTTCCCATCGAGGGTCACCTCGAGCGGAATGCGGGTGCTCGATCCGGTGGCGGGTGGCCAGACCCGTTCGGAGAGCACTCGGATCGTCTCCATGAAGAAGAGATGGTCGTTTCCGTCGATCGCCCGCATGTGGACCGCGCCGGTCGAGCGCCACAACTGCTCGTAGAGCCGTGCGAGGAAGATCGTCTTGCCGGCCTTGCGTCGACCAAGCACCACGATTCGGTCGCGAACGCTGCCGATCGCCGCCTTCGAGGCGGCATGATCCGATCGCCGAGGCTTCGAGACGGCTCGAGCAGGCGGTGCGATGGCGATGTTCCGATCGGGCTCCGGCTCGCGCTCCGCCGGATCAAGGTCGACGAAGGCGGCGTCGAACACGCTCCGACCCGGAACCGCCTCGTCGTCGGACGACTCCCGCGTCTCGAGATCCACCGATTCGATGAAGTCCTCGGATCGAGTCGGTTGGTCGGCGGCGTCGATCCTGTCGCTCATGGGCGGCCGCTCCTTCGTGGCCGCGGGGCAGGGAACCCGAACCATCGACCCGATCCCCGCGGACCGTCTGCAGACTAGGTCCACGCCGAATCCCGGGCAACCATGCGACGTCGCGATCGACGACGTCGGTCGTCGCAGCGGAAGCGATCCGATCTCCCGCAGACCGAGACCCGCCTTGTTGCCGCTACCCTCGTCGCCATGCTTGAACTGGCTCACTTCTCCCTCGCCGGAC
>JBMSXH010000245.1:0-4560 GCA_049425445.1 Phycisphaerales bacterium
GGCATGGGTGGCATGGGCGGCATGGGTGGCATGGGCTTCTGAGCCTCGCCCCAGCGCGCTTCCGCAACGACTCGTACACGTTCCTTCACTTCAGCAACACACCTGACACGCACGCCGGCCGCGGCCGGCCTCATCGGAGAACCGACATGTCCGTTCGACCCCTCGAAGACCGCATCCTCGTCAAGCCCCTCGAGCCCGAGACCAAGACCGCGTCCGGCATCTACCTGCCCGAGACCGCCAAGGAGCGTCCGATGCAGGGCAAGGTCGTCGCGACCGGCCCGGGCAAGATGCTCGACAACGGGCAGCGCACCAAGCCGTCCGTCAAGAAGGGCGACACCGTCGTCTTCGGCAAGTACTCCGGCACCGAGGTCGAGATCAAGAACGTCTCGCACCTGATCATCCGCGAGAGCGAGCTGCTCGGCGTGATCGAAGGCTGATCCGGCCGCGTTCGCGTCCCTTCACGACTCGCCTTCCGCAAGGAACCATTCCATGTCCACCAAGCAGATGAAGTTCGCCGGCGCCGCCCACGCGGAGCTCCGCCGAGGCGTGCAGCAGCTCTGCGACGCCGTCGGCGTCACCATGGGCCCCAAGGGCCACAACGTGATCCTCCAGAAGTCCTGGGGCGGTCCGACCGTCACCAAGGACGGCGTGACCGTCGCCAAGGAGATCGACCTTCCCGAGCCCTTCCAGAACATGGGCGCGAAGATGGTCCAGCAGGTCGCGAAGAAGACCGCCGACGTCGCGGGCGACGGCACCACCGCCGCCACCGTGCTTGCCGGCCGCATCTTCGAGGGCGGCCTGAAGCACATCGCCGCCGGCGCGAACGCCGTCGCGGTGCAGCGGGGCATCAATGCGGCCGCGAACGCCGCGGCCAACGCGATCGCCGAGATGGCCACGCCCTGCAAGGGCAAGGCCGACCTGCAGAAGGTCGCCACGGTCAGCGCGAACCACGACGCCGAGATCGGGCGCATCATCGCCGAGGCGATCGACAAGGTCGGCCACGACGGCGTCGCGGAGATCGAGGAGTCCAAGACCGCCGAGACCACCCTCGAGTACGTCGAGGGCATGTCCTTCGACAAGGGCTTCCTCAGCCCCTACTTCATGACGGATCCGAAGAAGGCGCAGTGCGTCCTCGAGAATCCGCTCATCCTGCTCTACGAGAAGAAGCTCGCGAACCTGCCCGACCTGCTGCCGCTCCTCAACAAGGTCGTCACCTCGGGCAAGCCGCTGCTCATCATCGCCGAGGAGGTCGAGAACGAGGCCCTCGCGGCGCTCGTGGTCAACCGCCTCCGCGGCGTGCTGCAGGTCTGCGCGGTCAAGGCTCCCGGCTTCGGCGATCGCCGCAAGGCGATGCTCGGCGACATCGCCGCGCTCACCGGAGGCGTGTTCTTCAGCGAGGACCTCGGCCGCAACCTCGAGGACGTCGAGCTCAAGGAGCTCGGCTCCGCGAAGAAGGTCGTCGTCGACAAGGACGAGACCGTCATCGTGCAGGGGGCCGGCAAGTCGAAGGACGTCGAGGCCCGTGCGGCGCAGATCCGCGCCCAGATCGAGCGCACCACCAGCGACTACGACCGCGAGAAGCTCCAGGAGCGCCTCGCGAAGCTCACCGGCGGCGTCGCGGTCATCAACGTCGGCGGCATGACCGAGATCGAGATGAAGGAGCGGAAGGACCGCGTCGACGACGCGCTCCACGCCACTCGCGCCGCGGCCAAGGAGGGCTACGTGCCCGGCGGCGGCGTCAGCTTCCTGCGGGCGATTCCCGCGCTGCAGGATGCCCGTCGCAAGGCCAAGGGCGACGAGAAGTACGGCTTCGACATCGTCGAGGAGGCGCTGGCCGAGCCGTGCCGCCGCATCGCCGACAACGCCGGCGCCGACGGCGATCTCGTCGTCTCGAAGGTGATGGAGTCCAAGGGCGCCCAGGGCTTCGATGCCGCGACGGGCAACTACTGCGATCTCGTCAAGGCCGGCATCATCGATCCGGCCCTCGTCTCCCGCACGGCGCTGCTGAATGCCGCGAGCGTCGCGGGCCTCATGCTCACCACCGACGTGATCGTGGCGGAGCTGAAGGAGGACGACAAGCCGGTCGCGAACGCGGTGTCCTGAGCCGTCCCGCGCAGCGACCCAGCCCGGTGCGGACCGGGTTGCGGGACGAGGCCAGCCCTCTCTCGCAGCCCGGTCCGCCTTCCAACCGCGGGCGGAGTGTTCCCGCCGCTCGGACGAGTCAGACGCGATGCCCACCGAACGCTGCTACTACGAGGTCCTCGGCGTCGCCCGCACCGCGAGCGGCGATGAGATCAAGGCCGCGTACCGGCGGCTCGCGCTCAAGCATCATCCCGACCACAACCCAGGGGATCCCGAGGCGGAGAAGCGCTTCAAGGAGTGCGCTCGCGCGTACGAGGTTCTGGCCGACCAGCAGCGCCGAGCCCGCTACGACCAGTTCGGCCACGCGGGACTTCGGGAGACTCCCGGACACGACTTCGGGTCGATGAACATCGACGACATCTTCTCGATGTTCGGCGACATCTTCGGCGGTGGTGTTCCCGGCGGCGGGCGCCGCGGCGGGCGGCGGGGACCGGCCCGGGGCTACGACCTCGAGACCACCGTCGAGATCACCCTCGAGGAGGTGCTGTCCGGCTGCACGCGAGAGGTGAAGTTCACGCGGCTCGACGTCTGCAAGGAGTGCACCGGCTCCGGCGTCGAGCCCGGCCACGAGCCGGTCGTCTGCACCGACTGCGGCGGCAAGGGGCAGGTGGCGCAGGTCGGCTTCGGCGGCATGTTCCGCATGGTGACGGCCTGCCCGCGCTGTCGCGGCAAGGGGCGCATCGTCACCGAGCGCTGCAAGGCCTGTCGCGGTGAAGGCCGAGTCGGCGTCTCCCGCACGCTCGAGGTGAAGGTTCCCGCCGGCATCCGCGAGGGGCAGGTGATCCGCGTCACCGGCGAAGGCGAACCGCCTCCCCCCGAAGCGAGCCCGACCGGCGAGGGCATTCGGGGCGATCTCCACGTGGTGGTGCAGGTGAAGGAGCACGACCGCTTCGAGCGCGACGGCGAGGATCTCATCGTCGTCGAACGCATCGCCTTCGCGCAGGCCGCCCTCGGCGCCACGCTCACCGTCGAAGGGATCGACGGCGACGTGACCGTCGACATCCCCGCCGGCAGCCAGCATTCGGACATCCATCGCGTCGGCGGCAAGGGCCTGCCGTCGCTGCGTGGCGGCGGTCGCGGCGATCTGGTCGTGATCCTGCAGCTCGTCGTGCCCAGGCGGCTCACCGCGTCGCAGCGGGAACTGCTGCTCGACTTCGCGAAGACCGAGGAGATTCCCGTCCACGAGAAGGATTCGCGTGGCGTCTGGGGCAAGATCAAGGAGACCTTCGGCGGCTGAGCCGCCAGGAGCCCGTCATGAGCAAGACTTCACGCTCCGAGGATCACGACGCGTTCGACGCGGAAGAGGCGGTCGAGGCCGAACTCGCCGAGGAGGGCGATCGCGATCGCGAGATCGCCGAACTCAACGAGAAGTACCTTCGCACGCTCGCGGACTTCCAGAACTTCAAGCGGCGAAGCCTCGAGAACGAGCAGCGCGAGCGCTCGGCGGGCATCGCGCAGGTGGCGCGAAACCTCGTCCCGGTGCTCGACCAGTTCGACCTCGCCCTCGCGGCGTCGGGCGATGCGGATTCGCTTCGCGAGGGCATGCGGCTCATCCGGCAGGAACTGCTCAAGGTGCTCTCGAAGTCCGGAATCGAGTCGATCGAGCCGGCGATCGGCGACGAGTTCGCCCCGGCCATGCACGAGGCGGTCATGCGGCAGCCGGCCGAGGGCGTCGCGCCCGACGCGATCTCGATGGTGCTTCAGCCCGGCTACCGCCTCGGCGAGATGGTGATCCGCCCCGCGAAGGTCGCGATCGCGCCCGAGGCCTGATCGCTCGCACGCTCCCACACCGCCTTTCCGCCATGCCCACCTACGAGTACGAGTGCGACGCCTGCGGTCACCGCTTCGACCAGTTCCAGTCGATCACCGCGAGCGCGCTCCGCAAGTGCCCCAAGTGCGGCAGGCAGAAGTTGCGTCGTCTGATCGGCGTGGGCGGCGCGGTGATCTTCAAGGGCGGCGGCTTCTACGAGACGGACTATCGCAGCGAGGGCTATCGCAAGGCCGAGGAGGCCGAGCGGAAGTCCGGCGAGACGAAGCCCGACGCGAAGGGCGCCGACGCCAAGGGGGCCGGCGAGGCCACGACGACCAAGACCGACGCGGCACCGAAGGCCGAGTCGACCAAGTCCGCGGAAGCGAAGCCTGCCGAATCCACCGCGCCGAAGAGTCGCGCACCCGAGAAGCCAGCCAGCAAGGTGAAGAGCCACGCCCGAGAGGGCCGCGGCGTCGGCAACCTGAAGCGCGGCGCCGCGAAGCCGACCGCGAAGAAGCAGGCTCGCCGACCGCGAGGCTGAGGACCAAGCCCGAGTCGTTGCGCGGCAGGGGATCGCACCTGAACACGGTCAGGCGCCTGCGGTGCTGGCGCGGGCCACGTCACACGCGCGGTGCTCGCTTCGCTCGGCGGGCGGTCCCATGGACGTG
>JBMSXH010000246.1:0-4534 GCA_049425445.1 Phycisphaerales bacterium
TGGTGATCGTGGGGCACGTCAAGGATGGGCTCGCGCTCGCCAAGGAGCATGGGCTTCCGAAGGTGCTCCATCACTTCATCGAGAGCCACCACGGCACCACCCTCGTCGAGTACTTCTACCGGGCCGCCCAGAGTCGCGCCGAAGCCCTCGGGGAGATCGAGACCTCGGTGCAGGAGTTCGACTTCCGCTACCCGGGCCCCAGGCCCCGCAGTCGCGAAGCGGCGATCCTCATGCTCTGCGATGCGGCCGAGAGCGCCTCGCGCACCTTGCAGGATCCGAGCCCGGGCCGTCTCGAGGCGCTGGTGCGCAAACTGAGCCGAGCACGCCTCGAGGACGGGCAGTTCGACGAGTGTGGCCTGACGTTCCGCCAGCTTCGACAGGTCGAGGACTCCATCGTCAAGAGCCTCGTCTCGATCCATCATGGTCGGATCGGCTACCAGTCGACCGCGGCGATCGCGGAGGCCGCCGAGGAGGACGCGGGATCGGAGGCGCCGACGACCGACGAGGCTCCGCCGTCGCCGCCGGTCGATTCCGTGCCGGCTCGCACCAGCGCTGGCTGAGTCGGCACGGTTCAGGCCTCCTGCGCGAGCGCCAGCGAACGCCGTTGAGGCACGCCCATCGCAAGGTCGAGGCGAGCAGACGGGCTGAACTCGATGGCCCCGGTCGCGATGTCGCTGCGCCGGGCGGGCTTCGAGGCGATGCGATCGACTTCGAGCACGTGGAAGCGGACGTCTCGATGAGTGGTCTTGTGGAGAAAGCCGCCGAGGGTTCGAAGCGCCGACTCGGGAACGCCGAGTCGCGTTGCGACCTCCCGCTCCGACAGCGCTGCGGGCGACTCGATCGTCGGGAGTTCCCAGAGTCCGGCCCACAAGCCTCGAGCCGGTCGTTGCTTGAGCATCAGGCATCCCGACCGGACGCCGCGAATCGAGATCGCATGGTGATGCACTTCACGGCGGAGGGCCGCCCGCTTCGGCAGTGGGATGCTCGAGGCTTGCCCCGCCGCGGCCGCACGGCAGACCTTCGAGAGCGGGCACTCGTCGCAGCGTGGATTGGCCGGCGTGCAGACGATCGCGCCAAGCTCCATCAGTCCCTCGTTCAGGACCGCAGGGTCGCTTGCGGCGTCGACGAGTTCACTGGCCCGCTGCCACGACCAGGCGATGGCCTGAGGATCGTCGGAGGCGAGTGGACGACCGTCGAGCCTCAGCACCACGCGGATCACGTTGCCGTCGACGATCGGCTCCCGAAGCCCGAACGCCAGCGAGGCGACCGCGCCGGCGGTGTAGCGACCGACTCCGGGAAGCGATCGGAGCGACTCGGGATCGGACGGAACCCGTCCTCCATGCTTCGCCACGACCTCGGCGGCCGCGGCGTGGAGCAGTCTCGCGCGGCGGTAGTAGCCCAGGCCTTCCCACTCGGCGAGCACGTCGTCGAGCGACGCCTCGGCCAGTGCCCGGATGGAGGGGAATCGCCGCAGGAACCTCGGGAATCGCTCGGCGATCCGGGAGACCTGCGTCTGCTGCAGCATCGCCTCGCTCACCAGGACCCGGTAGGGGGTACGGCGACGACGCCAAGGAAGGTCCCGTGCCCGGGTCGGGAACCATCGCTCGATCGACTCGGCCGCGACCGCGGCCGGCACGGTCTCGGATTCGTTGCGGGAGTGTGGGCGGACCGCTACCGTACCCCGTTCACCGTCCGAACCAACGAGCGGTTCGGAGGTCCGTCGCGATCGTCGCTTCGCGTCCTTGGGAGTCCTGCGCATGGCCAAGATGTTCTACACCGCCGAGGAAGTCGCCGAGAAGCTCGGCAAGAGCGTCGAGGAGATCCTCGAGATGGCCAAGAAGGGCCAGATCCAGGAGTTCCGCGATCGCGACAAGGTGATGTTCAAGGTCGACCAGATCGATCTGCTCACCGGCGACGAGAGCGAGCCGAGCATTCCACTGGCCCTCGACGACAGCGCGGAGAGCTTCGCGCCGGGCATCAAGGCTCCGCTCGAGGAGCAGTCCGAGCCGCTCGACCTGAGCGGCACAGGCATGACGGTGGTCGACTCCGGCGCCAGCGGCCAGTCGATCGGACTTGCGGACTCCGCCGGGAGCAACGCCGAGTTCGGCGAGGTCACGAGAGGCGACTCGAGCGCCCTGCTCGACCTGACCCGCGAGAGCGAGGAGACCTCGCTGGGCGCGGAGCTGCTCGAGGAGGTCTACTCGAGCGAGGACAACGTCGAGATTCCGGCCGCCAGCAGCGGGCTCTTCGAGCCGGTGGAAGGTGAGAGCGGCGGACCGGTGATGGTCGGCGCACGAGGCGGCATCGAGCCAGCGTTCACGCCGATGCTTGCCGCGTCCTCGATCGAGTCGGTCGAGCCGGGCTGGTCGGGCCTTTCCGCGGGGCTCATGATCGGCGCGTTCCTCGCCCTCGCCGCGATGGGGATCGTGGCGGCAACCGGAGCCGTGGGCGGATCGTCGGGACTCGCCGCAGCGTTCACCGCGAATCTCTGGGCTTGGGTCGGCGGGATCGTCGGCGTCGTGCTGGTCTGCGGTGTGGCGGGGTTCTTCGTCGGTCGCGCGGTGGACTGATCGCTCGGGAGAGGCTGGCTGACCGGATGGCCTTCGTTACCGAGCCACTGGCGGACTGACCCGAGAGAGTGCGAAACGGACCGCTGTTGTTCGGACTTCGCGCTTCGGTCGCCCGACTCCAACTCCCTCACCCATGCTGCTGACTCCGTACGGCATTCGAGAGTGGGCCACGGCCTCGATCGTCGCGATTGCGATCGGCGTGGGATCGGCGCTGGTGGGTTGGTGGCCGGTCACCGTCCTCGCGGCGTTGGCGCTCATCGCGGTGATCCAGTTCTTCCGCGATCCGCCGGGCCGACGGCCGGCCGATGCGAATCCCCTCTCGATGGTCAGCCCCGCCGATGGCGTGGTCAGCGCGGTCTTTCGCGACGAGCGACATGAGGCGGTCGGCGGGCCCGCGGTGGTGGTGCGGATCTTCCTCAGCGTGCTCGATGTTCACGTGAACCGATCACCGGCCGATGTGGAGGTCGTTCGGCTCGAGCATCGTCCCGGTCGCTACCTCGACGCCCGCACCGAGGCGTCGGCCACACTGAACGAGTCCAATCTGATCGTGCTCAAGCTCGCCGACGGTCGCCCGATCGGGGTCAAGCAGATCTCCGGCGCGATCGCGAGACGAATCGTCTGTCCACTCGCGCCTGGAGCGAGGCTCGGACGCGGCGAGCGATTCGGCATGATCAAGGTCGGTTCCACGACCGAACTGATCCTTCCCGATCCGGATCGGGTCGAGACGCTCGTGAAGGTCGGCGATCGGGTCGTCGGGGGCGTCACCATCCTCGCGAGGATCGCGCCCGCCTGAACCCGCGGCTCGGGTCAGGCCGCCTCGTTCCAGTCGCCCTCGTCGCAGCCTTCCCCGGCCTCCTCTGGCCACTGAGGCTTCGCGCGATGGTTGATTCGCACGACCGAGGCCATCTGCTCGGCGAGGATCTCCCGAAGGAGATCGAACGTCGAGGCGGTCTCCTCCTTGAACGGTTCCGATCGATCCCTGAACAGCACCGCGACCGCGAGCGGCTCGTCGTCGTGGCGGCAGGCGAAGGCGACGATCTCCTGATCGGCAAGCGGCTCGGCCTCCGGTCCGACGGAATCGACGAAGTCCGCGACGTCGCCGAATCGGAGGATGCCGGTCTGCTCCGCGACGTTCGGGCAGACCTGCTCCGCGATCCGCTCGAGCGCCGCGGTGATCGATCCGCGCGGGATGCGATAGTTCACGTACGCGCCGAGGGTCCATCGTCCCTCGCCGTTGTCGAGGAAGACCGCGGCGTTGGTGGGTCCGCACTTGGAGAGCAGATACTCCATCGAGGTGCGGAGCAGGCCCTCGACCTCGAGTTCCTGCCGAACCAGCGTGCGGAACTCGCTCGCCATCGCCGCCTCCTTGACCTGTCGCTGCGTCTCGGCGCGAGCGAGATCGAGGTCGTGCTTCGCCTCGTCGGCGGCGCGGCCAGCCTCGTGACGAGCCTGGTTGAGGCGTCGGCAGACGTGCCGCCAACGGTTGATGCGATCGGCGGAACGCCGCAGGTGCTCATGCTTGCGAAGCAGTTCCGATGCGCGGCCGAGGAACTCCTCCTCTCGAAGCGGAAGCGAGACGATGTCCTCGAATCCGATCCGCATGGCGGCGACGGTCTCGGCGACCGAGGCCGACTGCGTGACCCAGATCGCCGCGCCCGCCGCGTCGCGGGCATGGAGTTCTTGCACCAGCTCCGCCCGAAGCGAGGCCGGGAAGGTGTCGTCGATCACAAGCAGATCGCACGGTTGCTCGCGAAGGCTCGAGAGGGCCCGTCGAGGATCCGTGCGGGACTCGCATTCGATGCCGAGCTTCGACAGCTGGCGCCGAACCGAGGCCGCCAAGGCCGGTCGTCCGCAGACCGCAAGGGCTCGGATCGGCATGGCGACGAACTCGTCGGACTGGAAGACGGCGGCGTCGGTCTTGATCTTCTCGCTCATGGGCTCCACCTCCGAACGGCTCATCGGCG
>JBMSXH010000247.1:0-4478 GCA_049425445.1 Phycisphaerales bacterium
GCGCGGCCGCGGCGCACGAGCCGCAGCACGCGATCGGGATGCTCCGCCGCGAGCCAGCCGCCCTTGTACCAGTGGCGCCGGTTGAGCAGATAGCCGTCGATCGCGGGATCGTTCTCGCGCACTGCGTCGGCGATCACGTCGACGAGTTCAGGCGTCGGGATCTCGTCGCTGTCGAGCAGAAGCACCCACGCGGTCGAGTCCGCGAGATCGAGGCCGTGCTGCTTCTGGATCGCGAGGCTTCCGCTCTCCTCGTGGCCGTGCCACGGTCGGTGGACCACCTCGCAGCCGAGGTCCTCGCAGCATTCGATGGTGCCGTCCCCGCTGCCGGAGTCGACCACGATCACCCGTCGCGCGATCGAGCGGACCGCTCGGATGCTTCGCTCGATGGTCCGCATCGAGTCCTTCGTCGTGTAGACGACGGTCAGATCCGGGGCCGACATCCGTGTCGGGGGGCGGGGCATTGGGAGAGAGGATAGCGGAGCCCTCGCAGCGTTCCCGGCAGCTGCGAACCGATCAGCCGAGGATCTTCCGCACCATGGTGGCGCGGGCCTCGCGGAGCTGGTCGTCGTCGAGGTCGAGGCCCGCCACCGTTCGCAGGTGCGCGGGCTGCACCATCAGGAAGAGGCGGTTCACCATCTCGAGCTTGACGTCCTCGAGGCGGCCGAGGCACGAGCCGAGCCGCAAGCGGCTCAGGAGCTTCATCGACTCCTCGAGCCCGAGCATGCGGGCGGATCGCAGGATGCCCATGGCGCGGTGGACCCGGTCGTCGAGCAGGACGGGATTCCGCTCGGCGAGCAGGCGTCGCGCTTCGCGCTCGTAGGAGATGACGTCGGGCACGATCCGCTGCGAGAACTCCTCGAGCAGTTCGTCCTCGGAGACCCCGAGCGTGACCTGATTCGAGATCTGATAGAAGTCGCCCGCGCTCTCGGAGCCTTCGCCGTAGAAGCCCCGCACCGCGAGGTGGAGATCCTTGGCGGCTCGGCGGACCCGCTCGATCTCGTTGGTGACGCGAAGTCCCGGCAGGTGCATCATCACCGAGAGCCGCAGGCCGCAGCCCACGTTGGTGGGGCAGGCGGTGAGGAATCCCCAGCGGCCGCTGTAGGCCAGATCGAGCGAGGCTTCGAGATGCTCCTCGACGCCGATCACCCTCGCGAACGCCTCCGCGAGCCGGTAGCCGGGAAGCAGCACCTGCACCCGCAGGTGGTCCTCCTCGTTGACCATGACGCTCAGGCTCTCGTCGCCGGACACCGCCACGGCGCGAGGCGACTCGCTCTGGGCGAACTGGCGGCTGATGAGGTGCCGTTCGACGAGAAGTTCACGCTCGTGCGGCGTCGACTGGCGCATCGGCACCCAGATGAGCCCCGGTGCGAGCGGCTCGGGCAGCGGCGCTCGACGCACCGCCTCGATCACCTCGTGGCGCTGCGGATCGCTCGCACGGCGCGGGAACGGGAACCCGCTGAGATTTCGGGCCAGCCGCACGCGGCTCGAGATGACGACGTCGCCGTCGGGAGCGGTGGGATCGAGCCAGGGGCCGAAGCTTTGGAGCTTCATGGTCGAGAAGGTTCGGGGCGTCGAAGGCGGAATCGAGGGATGAAGGGATCGGCGTTCACTCGCCATGCTCGGACGAGGCTTCCGGCTCGCCTTCGGCGCCGAGGCCGTGCAGCCGGTCTCGAAGCTTGGCGGCGCGCTCGTACTGCTCCGCGGCGACCGCCTCGTCGAGTTCGCGGACGAGCTTCATCCGCAGCTCGCGAAGGTCGATCCGCTCGTCGACGCGATGCGGCTTGCGACCGACATGGTGGGTGCCGCCGGCGTGCGCTCGCTCGATGAGCGGCTCGAGCATCGCCTCGAAGGTCTGGTAGCACGCCTCGCACCCGAGGTTGCCGTGCTGCCGGAACTGGGCGAGCGTCATGCCGCAGCCGGTGCAGGTGGGGGCCGCGGCGCCGCCCTTGCGGGAAGCCGTCGCGGCGGCCGCGAAGCCGCCGAGCAGCTGGTTGATCGGCTGCGGCTCGGGCACGTAGCCCGCCGAGGCCGCATGGGCCTGGCAGAGATGCACCTCGGACTTCGCGCCGTTCTTGATGACGACCTCGTGGACGACCGCAGGCTTGTCGCAGTGATCGCACTTCATGGGCGGACTCACTGTAGCGCCACGCCGGAGGCGACGTCCACCGAGAGGGCGTGGCGGATCGCGGCGAGGCGGCGGAGAAGGCCCGGGACCGCGGCGAGATCGAGCATGGTGCTCGCGTCGCTCGGAGCCGAGCGGGGCTGGGGATGGCATTCGATGAAGAGGGCGTCGACCCCCGCGGCCACCGCGGCCCGGGCCAGCAGCGGGGCCCGCTCCGGACGCCCCGCGGAACTGGTGCCCTCCGCGCCGGGAAGCTGGGTGGAATGGGTCACGTCGAAGCAGATCCGGGCGTCCTGCTCGCCGGCGATCGCGAGGAGATCGCCGACGCCGACGAAGTCGTTGACGAGGCGGTGGTAGCCGAAGAAGGTCCCGCGCTCGGTCAGCATCACGCGGTCGCCGCCGCTCTCGCGGACCTTGCGGATCGCCTGCAGCATCTCGGCGGGGGCCATGAACTGGCCCTTCTTGATGTTGACCGCGCAGCGGGTGGCGCCTGCGGCGGCGAGCAGATCGGTCTGGCGGCACAGGAACGCGGGAATCTGGAGAAGATCCACCGTCTCGGCGGCCGGTGCGGCCTGCGAGGCCTCGTGGATGTCGGTGGTGACGGGGATCGCGAGCTCGCGCTTGACCGTCGCGAGCCGACGCAGTCCTTCTTCAAGGCCGGGACCGCGGGAGGACTTGATCGACGAGCGGTTGGCCTTGTCGAAGCTTCCCTTGAAGACGAAGCGGAAGCCGACCTCGGCGCACGCCTCGCGAAGGGTGCGGGCGATCGCGAGGTTGGCCTCATCCTCTTCGAGCAGGCAGGGGCCGGCGATGACCAGCAGCGGCGAGCCCACCGCACCGTCCGAGAGCGCCGGTCGCGGCGCGAACCAGGCGTCGAGCCAGGAGTGGGAGCGCGATGCGGAGGGCGAGCCGGTGGAGGCGGGGGCGGATTCGCTCATGCGAAGGGACTTCTCCGGGAGCGATCGAGTGTACCGGCGGCTGGAACCGCCTCGGAGATCGCCGCGTTTTCTCCGATGGAGGCGTCGTCCCGCCTCCGGGTCGCGCCGACCGAGGCCTTCGCCGGCGCGGAATGTTCCGATCGTGCGGGGCGGCGGCGTCGAGAGCGCGGCCGTTGCGGGTCCGTCGGAAAGTTCCAGTTCGATTCCGCCGAAGCAGAGCGGCCGGCACGACCGGCACCCCGACGCCGGAACACCGACGTCGACGGGGCGTAGGGAACGAGAGAGACGTCGAACCGAAGTCGCAGGAAACGGGCGACGACGGCCGACGACAGGATGGCGTGAGCGAGCGCCGCGGCGAGCCTTCGTCGCGGCGGAGCGGACGAACTCCGCGGAGGTGCCGAGTGTCGCAGATGCCCTTGCAGCCGGAAGCGTTCTCGGAGCAGGTCGCGAAGATCCTCGCGCGGAACCATCCCGATCGGAAGGTGGAGCTCGTCGGCCCGCTCGCGTTGCTCGTCGATGGCCGACCGCTCGGCCTCGAGAACCTGCATCGCATGGTGGCGCGGGACCCCGAGCGCGGCGTCGAGATCGTCGAACACTACTTCGACCGGCTCGTGGAGGGCGACGCGATCAGCAACACGCCCATTCCGCTCGCGGTCGCGATGCCGAGGATCATGCCGCGCATCCAGCCGGAAGCGATCTTCGAGAACATGGATCGGCAGCAGGTCGCCCACGTGCCGTTCGTGAACGGAACCGTGGTGGTCTTCGTGCTCGACATGCCGCAGATGACCGTCAGCATCACCACCGAGCAGATGGTTCGCTGGCAGCTGCAGCCGGAGGATCTCGAGCGGATCGCCCGGGAGAACCTCGCCCGCTACAGCCCGGACCTCGACGTGCAGTTCGTCGATGCGCCCGAAGGCGGCCGCGCCGCCATCGTCGCGGAGCAGGACGGCTACGACGCGGCGCGGCTGCTGCTGTCGCAACTGCATCCGAAGCTCGCGCCGAAGATGGGCGGCGACTTCTGGGTGGCGACGCCCGCGCGGGACCGGTTCCTCGCGATCTCCGCGAAGCCAGAGCGGCTCTTCGAGAAGCTGCGGGAGCGTGCGGAGAAGGAGTTCCACCGACTGCCGTACCCGATCACCACGAACCTGTTCCTGGTGACCCGCGACGGCGTGGCGGGCACGGCGGCGGCGTAGGCGGACACAAGACGCGTTTGCACGACGGCCCAACTCCTCCTCTGAACGCGGAGCAGTCCGGGGGAGGTGCCGAGCGCCGCGAGGCGGAGGGGTCGTGCTGAGGCGGGAGGTGTCCAGACCGCAGGTCTGATCGGGGCTTCGCGTGTTCGCGCGATTGTCGCCTTCCGACGTCGTGCGACCCCTCCGTCTCGCTCGCTTCGCTCGCGAGCCACCTCCCCTGAATCG
>JBMSXH010000248.1:0-4473 GCA_049425445.1 Phycisphaerales bacterium
GTTCTCGAGGATCGCGCTCGGCACGACCGTGCCTGTCGGCTCGAGCGTGAAGAGATAGGTCGTCGTGAAGCCGCCGCTGCCGCCGGACGGATCTTCGATGGCCAGGTCGGTTCGGCCATCGCCATCGCCCTCGCCGAGCATCCCCGGCGTGCCGGCCGGCGGAAGGCGATCCGGAGCTCCGAAGTCCGGAGAGCGAGACGCCGGCGGCCATGAACCCGACGATCCGCCGTCCACGGCGCCGAGCGGCGCCCACGTCGCGGCGCCGGCTCGCAGGTGGAAGCCCTCGAACACGAGCACCACGCGTCCGTCGAAGCGCGCCTCGATTCGTCGAGGCATCTCCGGAGGCGAGGTCGAGGGATCGCGCCGCTCGAGGAGCCGCACCTGCCAGGAGCCTTGCGAGACCGCGTCGAGTTCGATCCACGCGGGGAGGATCGCCCGAAGCAACGGCTCTCGGAAGCGGGCGCTCAACAGACCGATGCCGATGGCGAGCAGCACGATTCCGGCGATCGTCGCTCGTCGCGTGACGAGCGGCCGCGCGGTCTGCCCGAGGCGAGCGACCGTCGTGCCGCATTCGGGGCAGACGATCGGCAGCGGCCCCGACGCCGCGAGGTCGTAGCGGCACCGTGGACAACTGCGGCGAGGGATCCGCATCGCCGCGAGGGCTCCGCTCGCGAAGGCGATCAGCGACAGGATCGCCGCGAGCACCGAACCGGCGACGAGCAGCGATTCGGGATTCATGCGTCAGCGGTCCGAAACCCGGTCATGCCCGCGGCGATCGAGGTCTCGCGACGTCATGCCCGCGACCATCGTTCCACCACCGCGCGAAGCTCCGGCTCGCTCGCCGCGGATGCGTCGGGACCGAAGAAGCGCCGCTCGAGCCCCGCGATCTCCTCCCGAAGCGTCTGCATGCGACCCTCGCCGAGCGAAGGGCCGCGTTCTCGCTCGAGTCGACGCAGCGACGTGACGACGCCGAGCGGCGTGATGCGACTCGGGCTCCATGGGCGCTCGGACGCCACCGCCTGCGGTCGCCGCCGACGCGCCACGATCGCGACGACGATGGCGAGGGCCGCTGCGATGACCGCGAACGGAAGGAGCCGACTCGATCGGCGACCGATCGGCACCGCATCGCCCTCGACGGGCATGATGTCGAGCTGGTCGTAGAAGCGGCTCTCGAGGGTGCCCTCGAGACCGGCGGCGAGCGTGGGCAGCCGGTACGCGGCGCCGACACCGCCGCCCGACGGGGTGTAGGTGATGCGGACGGTCTGCTCGACCGGCAGGCGATAGAGGCCGTCCGCGTCGGGCTCCGGATAGCCGTCGGCCGGAGGCTGCGGACCGCCGAAGCGCATCGACATCGGGCTCGCGTTCGCGGTGCCGTCGGAGAGGACCATCGGCGGCTCGGCCTCGATGCCGTCCTCGGCGATCGTGTAGCCGTCGAGCGCGGTGTCGAGCCCGGCGAGCGCACTTCGGATCTCGGGCAGCACGCCCTTGCCGCGCATGCGGACCTCGAGCGTCGGCGGCTCGCCGTCGCCGTCGAGAAGCCCGCGCACGTCGACGAGCTGGCTCACCTCGAGTTCGCCGCACGGCCGCGGCGAACGCGCCTCGCCGATCTCGAGGAGCGGCGTGTTGCTCGCGATGGCGAGGGTGACCGGCCCGGCCTGATCGGTGAACTGCATGTCCATCACGATCTCCGGCACGGTGTCGATCGCCGCGTCGCGGCGACGCAGGACCAGATACGCGAGCGGCTTCTCCATCCAGCCCTCCTCGCCCTCCTCCACGACGCCTCGCGGCGGCATGAAGGCGTCGAAGAATCCGATCGAGTCGATCTCGAAGCGGTCGCCGAAGCCGGCGCGGATCGCCTTCTCGAGATCGTCGCGGTAGTTGACCATGCGGAACTGGTTGCCCACCCGCGCGTAGACGCCGTTCTGCAGGTACTTCCCGAAGCCGCCGGTCTCGCGGTCGACCGAATGCGTGAAGCGAAGCGAGAGCATCGCGCCGAAGGGCGCGCCGACGCCGATCCGGTCGTCGCCGTCGATCGCGAGGCGCAGCTTGATCTCGTCCCTGACCAGATCGCGGTAGAGCTCCTGCATCGCCCGAAGGCTCGCGCCTGCGGGATGTTCGCCGATCACGCGAAGGGCGTGCCGGACGAGTCGAGGCTTCGTCTCGGGCGTGGCGCGGGCGACCGCGGCCTGCACGTCGTTGGCGAAGGCGGCGACATGGCGGTCGTAGGCCTCCGGCTCGAGAGCCTGCATCGAGGCGCGGATCAGATCGATCTGGTCGTCCTGCAGCGTGCCTTCCTTGGGAAGGTCTTCGGGGCGGAGGAAGTTGAGTTCGGCGGTGCCCATGGCGGCGCCGAACCAGCGCCGATAGACGCCTGGATCGTCGCGGGTCTCGCCTCGCCCGAGCGCCTCGCGATAGCGCCTCGCCGCATCGGCGAAGGCGGCGAACGCATCCCGCCGATACGCGTCGAAGGTCTCGGGATCCGGGCCGCCCGAGATCGACTCCTGGAACTGCAGGCGGTCGTAGGTGAGCGCTGCGCTCAGCACCGCGAGGTTCCAGGCGTCGGGCCGCTGCGCAAGCGCCGAGCCGATCAGATCGATCGCGACGCCGTAGCCGCGGTCGACGAGCTGGGCGATCTCGTCGTCGCTTCGCTTGACGCCTGAAGCCCGCTGGGCCTCGCGATTGCGCCAGTCGCCGTTGAGGCTCGCGCCCATCGCCGAGGCGAGCCGCGCCGCGGACATGGGCGGGATCTCGACGATCGGTCCGAAGACCCGCTCGATGTCGGCGCGGTCGTAGACCTCGGTCCGCGCGTGGCAACCCTGGAAGGCGGGAACGATCGCGGGCAGGCCGCGAGGCTCGACGCCTCCCTCCTCGAGCGTCTTCATGACGGAGTCGAGCCGATCGAGGTTTCGGCGCTGGCGTCCGCGGGTGAGCGGCGCCGAGGGCATGGCGTCCCGATAGAAGGCGTAGTACGCGGCGGTCTGCTCGTCGTAGTCGACCTGCGGCTGCAGCCGGTTGATCCACGAAGCGAGGAAGTGGTCTCCGTAGCTCGCGGCGAGCGAGGGATCCGCGGCGATCGCCTCCTCGAGCAGTTCGACCGCACGGTCGGTCTCGTCGGAGACCATCGCGATCGAGATCGCGGCGCGGCGGGCGCGGGTCGCGAGGCTCGGTTCGAGCGAGGCGAGCCAGGGCTCGCTCGGGATCGCCTTGTAGAGGGAGGCGGCCTCGGGGCCGACGAACTGCCGGCGTCCCTTCTGCTCGGAGGCCTTCTCCATCTCCGCGACGAGCGCCGTCGTCACCATGCGAAGCGGCACCCGCAGCGCGCCGGAGGCGAGTTCCTCCGCGATCTCCTCGCGGCCGATCAGCAGATCGATCGACTCCTTGAGGTTGAGGACCGCACGGGCCCGCGCCGCGTCGTCGAGCTTGCGGTCGCCGATCGACGCGGCGGCCAGCGCGAGCCGCTCGAGCGCCGCCGGCCCGAGTCCGGGATTCGCGAAGACCTCTTCGAGCCACGGCTCGGTGCGGGCCTTGGGCGTCGAGTCGACGAGCGCGATCGCCCGTTCGAGGGCTTCGCGCCTGGCATCGGCGTCGGCGCGTTCGAAGAGCGCCGCCTCGGCGAGCAGGTCGAACGCCTCGAGCCGCAGGGCATCGGCCCGCGGGCCGTCACCCTGCTGCTCGGCGAGATCGAGCCTCGAGCGGGCGTGCACGACGAGCAGTCCGGCGTCCTCCGCGGCGCGGGCATCGTCGAGCGAGGGCAGGAACGTCGCCGCCTCCGCCACGAGGCCGGCGCCGGCGAGGAAGTCGATGGTGCGACGGCGAGCGCCTTCGTCCGCGGTTCCGAAGTAGCGGGTCTCCCCTCGAAGGGCCTCGAGCAGGAGCGACGTGCCGTACTTCGAGGCCGACTGCTGCAGCATCGAGACGAGGGCCTTCGTCTGCCATGGCTCGAAGGGAGCCGGCGAGGCTTCCGCAAAGGCGAGCACCTCCTCCGGGAGCAGGCCCGGATCGCCACGATTGACCGATTGCAGCACCGCCGCGTAGACCGGAGCCGCCTCGGCTTCCGGTCGCGTGGCGAGGAAGCGGCCAAACTGCGACCACTCGCCGGCCATGGTGTGCAGATGCACCCATCGGGCGATCTCCTTCGGCTCCGCGGCGTCGGCGTCCGGGAAGGGAAGGCCTCCAAAGCCGAGCGTCGAGCGCGCCGAGAGCACCGCCTCCGGCGTGCGGGTGAAGTTGAACTCCCGCATCGACTGGGCGATCTGCTGGCCGCGACGCTGGCTCGCGGTGCGCTCCGCGGCGAGGCCGAGCGCCTCCTCGAGTTCGAGGTCGAGGTCCTTGTAGTAGGCCCGCATCGAACGCTGGCCGTCGGGATCGAGGGCGAGGTAGACCGCCTTCAGATCGGCGATCTCCTCGGGCGTGAAGGGCGGAGCCTTGGCTGCGTCGGCGGCCGGAGCGCTGGTCGTGGCCGGCGCGGCTGCG
>JBMSXH010000249.1:0-4466 GCA_049425445.1 Phycisphaerales bacterium
GTTCCGCCTCCTTGTAGTTGCCTTGCGCGAGATGGATGTCGCCGATCCCGATGAACGCGGTCGTCAGGGTCGGGTTCTCGGAAAGGAGCGACTGGAACAGTCGAAGTGCCTCCTGATAGTCCCCAACGTCGGCGGTCTGCTGCGCGATCTCGACGCGCTCGGCCTGGGTCGGCGTCGGCGCGGTCGCTGGACGCGCGATCTCGATCGGCACCGAGCGGACCGGTGCGGGCGGCGGTGTGCTCTGACGAGTTCGGCAGGCTGGCAACGCCAACATGACTGCGGCCACGCCTGTGATCGCGAGGCACGCCAGCGGACGGGGAATCCGTCTTCGGGTTGCGGCGACTCGTCGGCGGGGGATCATTGGTTCGGCCAGAGGTCTCACGCGGGTCTTCACGCCTTCCTTCGTCCTCCGGTCCGCACGGGCTCCGCAGACAAGCGTCGCCCTCCTCGAGGGTGGGCCGTCTTGGACCGGCTCGCACGAGCACCGGTCTTCGTCGCCGCCCTGGGCGCACGGGACATCGCCCGCAGATGCCGCAGATTGACGACATCCCAAGGCTCTTGATCGGCATCGAGTTCCTTCGGCGTCTCCAGAATCTTCGGAATCGAGGTGAAGCGAGGGTCCCCGCAGATCGCCCGGAAGCAGGCCCGTCCGCAGGATCCGTCGCCGATGTGGGCGTGCCGGTCGAGCCGCGATCCGACGGCGCCCTTCGAGTCGTTCATGTGGAACGCCCCGATCCGTTCGAGGCCACAGGTCGCGTCGAACCGGGCCAGCACGTCGGCGGCCTTGGCGGGAGTGGTCATGTCCCACCCGGCGGCGGTCACGTGGCACGTGTCGAAGCAGAATCCGATGCGATCCGGTTCGGCGGCCCGCTCCCGAATCATCGCGAGATGCCCGAAGTCGTAGCCGAGGTTGGTGCCGCTGCCGACGGTCGTCTCAAGCAGCGTCTTGACGCGATATCCCGGCAGATCGCGATGGATTCGGTCGAGGGCCTCGACGATCCGCTCGAGACCAGCCAGTTCGTCGTCGCTCGGCGGCTCGCCAAGCGGAAGCGGCGCCTTCTTCGAAGGGGGTTCACCGAGATGGGCGCCGGGATGCGCCACGCACAACTCGATGCCGAGCGCCTCGCACCGCTCGAGCTCCTGTCGCTGAGCCTTGATCGAGCGGGTCCGGGTCTCGCCCGGCGGCGCCGCGAGATTGACCAGATAACTGTTGTGGCTGACCACCCGCGGCGGTCCGGGAGCGTCCCAGCCCAGCGCGGCAAGCCCTTCGCTCCAGCGGGCGATCTCGTCCTTCGAGATCGGCGGGTTGTCCCAACGCCGCTGGTTGCGGGTGAAGATCTGGACGCAGTCGCACGCGAGCGCCTTCGCCTCGGCGAGGGCATGCTCGAGTCCGCCGGCGACGGAGAGATGGCTTCCGAACATCGTCGAACGATATCGGACCCGACCGTCGCAAGTCGATCGCATCAGATCCGATCGACCAGGCGGTCGATCGCAGCGCCGACCGCCTCGCGTGTCGAGCCAGCCTCGACCCGCTCCTCGAGCATCCGCTTCGCGCGTCGGGCCACGATGAACGGGGACTCGATCGCGCAGGGATTGGCGCTCGCGAGCACATCCTGACGGGCGGATCGGAGAATCTCGATCGCCAATTCCTGCGCCGAGTGCTCCTCGAGACTCGGCGGCGCCGGACGGGGCTTCTCCGGGACCTCGATCCACATGCCCGCAAGCGGCGGTGCCGCCTTGGGCGCATCGCCAAGTGGTCCTTCGCTCACGGCGGCATCGGGACCGATTGGCCCTCTTCCGCGGTCGATCTCTCCTGAGACGCCTGACTGCATCGGTCTCCTTGAATCGGCGGGATCGCCCTCGAGAGTTGAGCCGCGACTCAAGGCGACTTCTCCGTCGACTGCGGCGTCGCCTCGTCAGACGCGACGCCAGCATTGCCAGGACTCGATACGGCGGACGTCGGCTTGCGGTTCGCCTCGGGCACCACGCGGTCGGCGAGGAGCAGCGTCGCGAACGCCACCAGCCGCGACGTCTTCATCGCCAATGCCGGCAGGATGCGATCCGCGTGATCGGTGACCTGGTGGTAGTCCTCGTGATCCTCGACGGAAAAGAGCACCGCCGGCACGCCCTTGGCGAGGAACGGGCCCTGGTCGCTGCGGTCGAGCCAGTCTGGATGCGTATCGAAGCGAATCTCGAGCCCGACGAACTCGTTCACGGTGCGGAGCGCCTCCCGCAACGGCTCGGAGAACTCGCGGCCGTCGCAGAAGATCAGGTTCTCCTCGCCGCGGCTGATCATGTCGAGGTTGAACATGCCCGCGATCGACGACAGAGGCACGGGAGGGAACTCGACGAATCGCTTCGCGCCGCGAAGCCCGGCCTCCTCGCCGGTGAAGGCGACGAACATCACCCGGCAGGCGGGCCGTTGCGGCAGCGACGCGAGCGCCCGCGCGATCGCGATCATGCCGCAGACGCCCGACGCGTTGTCGTCGGCGCCGTTGAAGATCCGGTCCTCGCCGCGCCGCTTGGGCGGCAGGTGGTCGTAGTGGGCGGTGATGAGGATCGTCCGGTCCGCGTTCGGCGAGCCCTCCCGTGCCGGCAGCACGGCCAGCACGCTCGGCGCAGCCTCCGGATCGGCGAGCGGCTGGAACCACGGCGAGATCGCCACGGCCGCGGGGGCCGGAGCCTGCGCCGCCTGGTCGTCGCCGGGAGCGGGGCTCGAAGCGCCGGCCGAGTCGGCGGCGTCGATCGCCTCGCGCGGAACGCCGAGCAGTTCCGGATTGCCCGGCTCGAGCCCGGCGGCGGCGAACTGCGACCGGATCCACTCCGCGGCCTTGAACGCGAACGGGCTTCGGAAGAAGCGGCCGTAGTACTCGTCCGACGCGAGGTGGGTCACATCGGCGAGGATCATGTCGGAGGTGATCGCGGCTTCGATCGAGGCGACCGTGGCCGGCGCGACCGAGACCTCGCCGAGCGGGACCTTGAACGGAAGCTCGTCGGGAAACGCCGCGACCTGGATCGAGAGGAGCGATGCGCCGACGACGCCCGCAAGGGGCACGGCGAAGCGAAGGCGATGTCGGCGCGGCGAGCAGAGATTCATGCGGGTCGACGATCATCGCCGTTTCCGCGGCGAATGAAAGGGGTTCGCGGGGAATCCGCGGACGGTTGCCTGCGCGGCGACTTGCCGCCGATGCCACCCAAGGCCTCCGGGAGATCGCAGCCGACGGCTTCACCGTCGCCAGACCAGCCCGCGCTCGAGTCTCGGATCCGCCATCGGTGTCGTGATGGAGGCGTCCTCGCACGAACCGGTATCGTCCGGCGATGTCGAGCGAACATCCCAATCCTCCCGAGCTGTGGCTGCTTCGCCATGCGGCGACCGACTGGAGCGAGAACGGCCGCCACACCGGCTGCCGGACGAATCTGCCGCTCAACGCCGCGGGACGTGCCGCGGCCATGCCGCTTCGCCAGGCGCTCGAGAACGTCTCCTTCGCCGCGGTCCTGTCGAGCCCGCTCGATCGCTGCATGGAGACCTGCCGGCTCGCCGGCCGCGGCGACACCATGAAGACCGATCCGGATCTCGTCGAGTGGGACTACGGCGACTTCGAAGGCCTCACCACGCCGCAGATCCGCGAGCGCTATCCGGCGTGGACGATCTGGTCCGGGCCATGGCCGGGCGGCGAGACCGCCGAACAGGTCGGCGCGCGAGCCCAGCGGGTGATCGCGAAGCTCCGCGGCATCCCGGGACGCGTCGCGATCTTCAGCCACGGCCACTTCTCGCGGGTGCTTGCGGCGACCTGGCTCGGCTTCGACGCGAGCGCCGGCAAGGCGTTTGCCCTCGACACCGGCACCTACTCGGTGCTCGGCTGGGAGCACGAGTACCCGACGCTTCGCAAGTGGAACGAGATGCCTGGGCAGTAGCGGGGGGCACGCAGCAGCCCGAGCGGCGAAGCAGTGCGTCTCCACGGCTTCGCGTGCCCATCGAACCCACCCTGTGAAACAGGCCGCGTCCGAGCGCGGCCTGTCTTCCGAAGTGTCGAGTGGTTCGCGTTCGCGATGCTCTCGCGTCACGCCTCCGGACGTTCGGCGAGCAGCGCATCGAGGATCGCGGTCTTCTCCTCGAACGCCATCGCCGGATGCAGCCCGTTGTGCCGCAGCACGCCGTTGGCGTCGATGATCGCCAGATGCGGGATCCCGCTCACGTCGTAGTCGGGGTTGAAGACCTCGGTCGTCGAGAACGCGACCGGCCAGGTGATCTCCATCGCCTTGATGTAGTCGGCCATCAGCGCGTACTCCTTGGCGGGATCGTTCTCGCAGTCGATCGGCTGCTCGCCACGCGGGAAGTGTCGTCCTTGCAGGCTCGTCACCCCGAGGATCACGACGTCCTCGGGCGCGTAGTGCTCGCGAAGCTCGCGCACGTTGGGGAAGCTCGCCACACACGGCCCGCACCAGGTCGCCCAGAAGTCGAGCAC
>JBMSXH010000250.1:0-4438 GCA_049425445.1 Phycisphaerales bacterium
CCGAGCAGGTGGCCATCCCGCTGCGGGTGGTGTGGGCCATGATGGGCTACTACGAGGACACGCTGCAGCTGCACGCGCCGGCGCAGCTGATCGGGAAGCGCGGGCGCATCATCCGCCTGACGCTGCGCGTGGAGGCGGCGGTGCGTCGGTTGTTCCGGCACGGGGGGTCGACTCCCCTCTGGCTTCATGCGACTCGAACTCCGACGCAGGACTGCGGCGGGGATTCCCGAACGGATGGCGGCGAGGGGTTCGGATCGTCACCTTCGAGCGACCTCCGAGTCGACGGAACGACGAATCGGCGCGAAGCGGCGTTTCCGTCGTTCGGCGTCGGCATTCGACTCGAGTCGCCACGAGGGCGGCGACGCCGACGTTCGAAGGCGCCTCGCAGGGCCGGTCGATGGCTCGGGTTCAGGAACGGGATTCGCCCGAGCGACGGCGGCGGGAGCCGAACACGCCGATCGCCATCGCCACGCCCCACGTCGCCGGCGCCGGAATCACCGAGATCGCAAGACCTCCCGCCACGAAGCCGCTCGCGGTGGCGTAGTTCGAGCCGTCGAAGGGCAGCGCACCGACGTACTGCAGATAGCTGAACTGGAGCAGACCACCCTCCTGCTCTTGCCAGACCGCGAGTTCGGTGATCTTGGCAGGACCAAGCACCTCGCTGGCCGAGTAGTTCTGACTCGGATCGAGCGGATCGATCGCGAGGAATCTCGCCCCTTCGTCCTGATCGACCACGCCGTCGCCGTCGGCGTCGTCCCACTCCAGCCCGACCATGGCGAGGACGTGGCCCCCGAGATCGCCCTCGTAGCCGTCTCCCGCAAGGTTGGCGGCGTAGAGGATGTTGAAGTAGACGCCGGCGCCGTCGGACATCCAGTCGTGGAAGTCGAGGAACGTCGGAGTCGTGCCCTGCTGCACCCAGTCCGGGTACTCCTCGCCCGGATGGTCGGCGGTGGTGTCGAACGCGATGGCATCGAGGGCCAGGAGGCTCGACGCTCCGATCGACTGGAGGTAGGAGCCGAGTCCGGCGGTCATTCCAGGCCCGCTCGTCGTCTGATCCTCGGTCGTTCCGAAGAAGACCTGCAGCGTCTGCGCCGTCTGATTCCAGCCGGCGTACCCGCTGCCGACCAGTTCGACCCCGCCGAGCTGGTCGCCGTAGGAGGACTGCAAGAACTGGAGGGCGTTGGTCGCCGAGGCGGGGGCGCACGATTCGCCGGCGAGCGTGTTGGGGATCGAGTACTGGCAGAAGTAGCCGTACGCCGCCGGATCGTTCATCCACTCCCACGTGTCGGCGTTCGCAAGACCGGCGATCAATGCGGTCGCGAGGAACGGAACGGGGCGGATTGCAGCGTGCGGGTCTCTTGCCATCGCGAGGATCCTGGATCGGGGTTGGACCGGGGCGGCCTAGGCGTCGCCCGCCGCAGCGCCGCAGCGTGCCCGCAGCGGCCGAAGGCGCTTCGCCAATCTTGGAGGGTGATGCGCGGATGTCCAGTCGAATCCCACCGATGATCGGACGGTCTCGTCACGAACGGCGTTCGATGTCTCTTATGCGCGCCTGCGGAGGGACGACCGTCGGCGGCGCTCCACTCACCGAGGGTCTTCGACCTCGGCGGCACGGTGCGTTCCCGCAGGAATCCGACCAACCGCGCCTACCGGTGTCGGGGGGGGAGGGGTCGCCCGAATGAGCGTCCCGCCCGATCGAGGCCGTCGAGGCGATGTGGATGAACCGGCCGTTGGACCCTATCCTGAGCCCCGTTCCGTCCTTGGAACCTGCCGACTCTCGAAGGCCCCGAAGGGGCGGGGCGCTGTCGGCGCAACCCGCTCCCGGATCGCCCGGATCGGCAGGCATTCTCACGGAGCCTTCACGGCTCCCTCGCGTGGTTCGACGAAAGGTCCCGACATGGAAATCCTCACCCCCGACGAGAAGCGGCGACTCGAGCAGATGCTCCAGGAACTGCACGCCCGCGGCCGTGAACTGATCGAGCGCATCGCGGAAGCCAGGGCCCTCGGCGACCTCAAGGAGAACGCCGAGTACCACTCGGCCCGCGAGGACCAGGCCCAGAACAACGCCCGGGTCAAGCAGATCGAAGACCGGCTCGCCCGCGCCCAGGTCGCCGACAACTCCTCCTTGCCGGAGGACATGGTGTTCATCGGGGCGACCGTGAAGCTGCGGGAGGTCGACACCGGCGACGAGGACCTCTACCGCATCGTCGGCGAGGCGACCGGCGGCATGGCGGCGGACTACATCGAGGTCACCGTGAACAGCCCGCTCGGCAGTTCGCTCATGAAGGCGCGCGTCGGCGAGACCGTTCGGGTCGACCTGCCCCGCGGCGAGGCCCGCTATCTGATCGTGGAGATCGTGGGCTGAACCGGAGGCGGATCGGTCGGGGCCGAGGCCGGCTCCGAAGGAGGTCCTCGGCGTGATGAGCCTGCTGTCGTTCCTCGACGCCGACTCGTTCCTCCAGTTCATTCGTTCCCAAGCGATCAAGCCGATCCTCTACGTCGCGACGGAGTATCTGCTCCGCTTCGGGATGGTCCTGGTCGTGCTCGTCCGCAAGGCGAGCCGCCCGTCGGTGGCGACCGGCTGGATCGTGCTCGTGCTGGCCCAGCCGGTGATCGGGGCGATCCTCTACTTCACGGTCGGCGAGATCCGCTTCGGCCGACATCGCATCCGGCGACACCGCGAGATCCTCGCCCGGATCGACACGCCGGCGATCCACCGCCACTCCAACCCGCTCGCCTACGCGCCGCAACTGTCCGAGGCCGCGCGAGAGCTCGCCCTGCTGTCCGACTCCGTCTCGCACGGCATCGTCTGCGGCGGCAACCGGGTGGAACTCTTCAGCCGCACCGAGGAGACGATCGACGCGATGATCGCGGCGATCGACGCGGCCGAGCGCCACTGCCACGGTCTCTTCTACATCTGGCTCGACGACGCGACCGGGCGCCGCATGGCGGAGGCGTTCTCGCGGGCCTCGGCGCGGGGCGTCGCATGCCGCGTGCTCGTCGACGCGGTCGGATCGAAGGGATTCCTGCGCAGCGAGACCTGTCGGGCGATGCGGGCGAGCGGCGTGCGGGTCGTGGCGGGGCTGCCGGTCAACCTCGTGCGCATGGTGCTCTCGCGGATCGACTTGCGGAACCACCGCAAGATCCTCGTGGTCGACGGCACCATCGGCTTCACCGGCAGCCAGAACATCGCCGATGCCTCGTTCGCGCCGAAGGCGAAGTACGCGCCGTGGGTCGACTGCATGATCCGCCTCGATGGGCCGGCGGTGCGCGAACTCCAGATGATCTTCGTGGTCGATTGGCTGCTCGATGCGCCCGATCGCGGAAGCGATCTCGATGTGGAGACGGTGCTTGCGATCGAACCCGCCGTGCATCCCGACGGCGTGCCGGCCCAGGTGCTCGCGACCGGCCCCAACTACCAGGGTGACGCGGTCACGCAGATCGTGCAGGCCCTCGTCCACACCAGCCGCCGCGAACTGGTGCTCACCACGCCCTACTTCCTGCCCGATCAGGCGACGCTGACGAACCTCACCGTCGCGGCCCGTCGCGGCGTCGACGTCACGCTCGTCGTGCCGGCCCGCAACGACAACCGACTCGTCGGGCTCGCCAGCCGCAGTCTCTTTGGTCCGCTTCTCGACGCAGGCGTCCACATCGAGGAGTTCCACGGCGGGCTGCTCCACGCCAAGACCATCACCGTCGACGGCTCGATCGGCGTGGTGATGAGCGCGAACCTCGATCTGCGAAGCTACGAGCTCAACTTCGAATGCGGCGTGCTGGTGTACGACGAGGCGTTCACGAAGCGGCTCCGCGCGTTGCAGCAGTCCTACCGAGCGCGATCGACGCCCGCGCCGGCCGACCGATGGCGCAACCGTCCCCTTCGAGTGAAGCTCGCCCAGGGCGCCGCGTCGGTGCTGAGCCCCCTGCTCTGAGCCGTCTCACTCGCGGCGCACCACGTCGAGCACCCGCCCGGGAGAGACCGCGTCCACCCGCTGCTCGACGCCGTCGGGCCATCGCACGACCACCGCGAGCGGACCCGGCGTCGAGGCGAACCCGAAGTGGGCCTCCGGCGCGAGGTTCGACTGGAACGGCCCGCCCGACCAGAGCCATCGGCGCTGCGGTCTGCCGGCGCCTTCAAGCGAGACGACCGCGCCCATCCCTCGGCGATTCGCGACGCCAGGGCGATCGTCGCGGAGCCGCACGCGGAGCCAGCGATCCCCCGCAGGATCCGACTCGTTGGCGATGAGTCGCAGCGGGCCGTTGAGTTCGCCGATCACGGCGTCGACATCGCCGTCGTCGTCGAAGTCGGCGAAGACCGCGGTGCGATCGATCCGGGGCTCCATCGGCCACGAGCCGGCCGACTCGACCCGGCGAAACCGATCCGCTTCGCGATGGAAGAGCAGCGGCGGCTGCGCGTAGGCGGAGTCCATCGTCTCGACGG
>JBMSXH010000251.1:0-4432 GCA_049425445.1 Phycisphaerales bacterium
GACGGGGTGCCCTTGCCGGGCTGGGCGTCTCCGGCGTCGGGACGCGATTCCGATGCAAGCCGCCGAGTCAGGGGCGGCTCGAATCGACTCGATGTCGGACCGCTCGTGGCGACGCCGATCGACGGCCGTATCGTGCCAGGAAGCGAGATCGAGGGCGAATGTCGGATCGGCTTCGGCGATCCGGTCGAGGTCTTCATCGCGTCGCCGAATCTCGAACTTCCAGCGATCCTGGTCGACTCTCGCTACCGGCGATCGCGGGTCGAGCAATTGCTGCTCGAGGCGGTTGCCGCGGCCCCCTGAGGATCGCGTCAGGCCGCGTCGGCGAAACGCGCGTCGATTCGGCTGCGGCACGAACCGTCGGAGGCGACGACGATCGTTCGGATCGCCCCGTCGATCGCCCAGAACCGTCGATCGACGAGGTAGCGGAACTCGAACCAGCCCCCGTCGAGGCGCACGCGAGCATGCCAGCGGCCCTCATGGTCCTTCAGCATCGTCCAGTGCTGCTCATGTCCGTCGGGGCCGCAGCCGCGAAGTTCGACTTCCCCTGCGTAGGGATCCTCGAAGAGGAACTCCACCTCGTCCGGCAGTGCTCGTACCATCGACCTTCCCTCCTCGAACCCTCATCCTGAGACCCGTGGCGAGCGAGACTGCCGCGGGAGGAACCTTCGCCCGTGGCGATCCGTCGACGCTCGACGCTTCTTCGACTCTTGAGTTGGGGTCCCCGCGCGGTCGGCGGGGCGGAAGGCCTCACGTTCGCCGGTTCGGCGAAGGGAAGCCTCCAGGGCCGGGGGTCATCGGATCCGGACGGGCCTCGCTCGCCTGCCTCGCACCGAACTCGCGGAATCGCCGCTGCGATTGCAATGGTCGTGACGGTGGTTCCGTCTGTCGCAGCAGGGACGAGCCGCACGCCCGCGGATCGCTCGACGTGGCGATGCCTCGATCCGGAGCCGATCGCGGCTCGGGGCGGTGTCGTGCTGCTTCCGATGGCGGCGCCGACGCCGATCCCGGACACCTGGCCCGAGACGATTCCGGTGCGTTGCCTGTCGGAATCCGATTCGCCGGATCACACGGTCGCCGAAGGCGTGCTGGGATGGCTGGTTCCAACGCCACCGCGAGTCGGCAGCCGTTGGACCGACTCGGCGGAGCCGTTCACGGTGATCGGCACGCCACCGGAGACTGGCGGCGGCGTGCCGCTGCTGCTGGTGGAGACGCCGCCCGGATTCGCGGGCGCTCTCGAACTGAACGGCGAGCGCATCGAGCCTCGCTGGCTCGATCCGCCGTCCGCGCCGCGTCGGCCGGTCGAACGGATTCCGAGCGGCTCGCCGGATGCCCGGCCGGACGCGGAGCATCCGCTCGAGTGGTATCGGTGGGTGATTCTGGCGGACCGGCTTGGCATCGAGCCGCCGTCGCCTCCGGGCGATCGTGCAGGCCGCCTCGCCGCGCGGCACTTCGCGGAGATCTGGCGAAGCGCGATCGCCAGGATCGAATCCCAGAGCGTCGGGGTCGCGGCTGAACTTCGTGAACGTCTCACCGAGATCGGTTCGGAGGTCGAGGAGGGCATTCCCCCCCGCGACGTCGCCATGTGGATCGCGGATCCCCGCGCGTTGCGAGCGCTCCTCTCGATCATGCTCGACGCATCGATCGACGATCGCGCCGCGATGCAGGGGGCGCTCGCGTGGTTGCGGGCCGAGCCGCCCGTGACCATGTGGCTCGAATCGAGCCTCGGCGATCGGGCGGTGATCGGCTTGGCGAATCCCGGCGTCGACCTTGCGGTGGTGCGATGTCGGTGGCTCGATGGCGACCCCGTTCCGGTGGCGATTGCGGTTCCGCCTCGGACCGCCATGCGATTCGTCATCGATCGTCCCGTGGCGTTGGCGGCGGCGGCGGATGGTGGCGTGCTGGTCGTCGAGCACGCGGGTCTGGAGCGACGGCTCGACTTCGGCCCGGCCCCGATCCCGGTGCGTCCGCCCGGTCTGCCGCTCGGCGAACTGCGCTTGCCGCTGACGCTCGCCGGCGCCCAGATCGGCGAGGCGCCATTGCCTCCGCCGGAGCGGCGTGCGATCGCGGAACTCCGTCGTCGTGCCGGGCGTTGGGAACTCTTCATCGAGTGCTTCCGGCCGCCAGGTTCGAAGGAGGACCGTCTGGCCCTGAGGATCGGCCCCGCGGGATCGGAGACCGGACGCCTCGACATTCAGGAGGGGCGTGCGACCGCGGCCGAGCCCGCCAAGGTCTCTCAGGCCAGCTACGCCGATCGATGGAGATGCCGGATCGAACTTCCCGACGTCTGGCTCGCCGAAGGATTCGTCGGCGATCGGGCCCCCGCGACCGGCATCGGTCTCGCGAGGCGGCTGCAACTCGCCGACGGGCGCTTCGAGATCTCGCTGCTTGGCCCAAGTCGGCCGGCGTGGCGAACCGAGCCGCCCACGATCGTGGTCGACCTCTCCGCGTGGCCGGCGTCGCCGGAGCCCGGCGCTTCCTCGACGACCGAGTCGCCGACGCCGCCGCTTATACTCGCGCCATGAACGAAGCCCGGCAGGAGGCCGAGCGGGACGCGCCGCGACTTCCCACGCGAATCGTCGCGCTCCTCAATCAGAAGGGCGGGGTCGGAAAGACGACCTCGACGGTCAACCTCGGCGCTGCGCTCGCCGAGGCCGGACATCGCGTGCTGCTCATCGATCTCGATCCGCAGGGGCATCTCTCGCTTCATCTCGGGATCGACTCCTCGACCTGCGGCGAGGGCGTCTACGAACTGCTGCTCGATCCGGACGTCGGCCTCGCGCAGGTGATCCAGCATGCTCGCCCCAACCTCGACGTCGTTCCCGCGACGGTCGATCTCGCGGCTGCTGAAAGCGAGTTGGCGTCGCTTGAGGATCGCCACGCCATCCTGAAGCGCAAGTTCGAGTCGGCCCGCGATCTCGGTCCGTGGGACTACGTGCTGCTCGACTGCCCGCCGAGCCTGGGGCTCCTGACCTTGAATGCCTTGGCGCTCGCCCGCGAGGTGATCGTGCCGATGCAGGCGCACTTCCTCGCCCTGCAGGGTCTTGGTCGGTTGCTCGAGACCGTGTCGATCGTCGGCCGCGGCGTGAACCCGGATCTGCGGGTCGCGGGCGTGCTGCTGTGCATGCACGAGAAGCAGAGCAGCCACGGTCGCGAGGTGGTCGCGGAGCTCAAGGACTTCTTTGCGCAGGCCCGCGGAACCGAGGCCGCCTGGAGCGACGCATCGGTCTTCCTTCCGGCGGTCCGTCGCAACATCAAGCTCGCCGAGGCGCCGAGCTTCGGGCAGACGGTGCTCGAGTATGCCCCGGCCTGCCCCGGCGCGATGGACTATCGCACGCTCGCGACGCGGCTTGTCGAGGATTGGAAGCGCCGATGCCGCACGGGCGGCGGTTCCCCGCGATCCTTGGCGACCGTCGAGCGCGTGACTCCGCCGAGCGAACCCGCGTCGGTGGCCGTCGGAACGGTCGCCGGTGCCGTGGCCCATGGCGGCTGAAGGCGGGCCGAATCCTCCCTGGTCGGTCCCGGCGTCCGCTTCGGCGAAGCGATTCTGGCGAACGGTGGCCATCGTCTCGCTCGGTCTCTTTCTCGTGGGCACGCATTGGCCGAAGCTTCGGCTGCCGGAGGTCGAGGGCGGGCCGTCCTCGGACAAGCTCATCCACTTCATCGCCTTTGCGCTGCTGGCGGTGCCGGGGTGGTGGACCGGATGGTTCTCGCGACTGCGGTGGCTCCTCGTGGCGGGAACGCTCTTCGCGATCTTCGACGAGATCACCCAGGAACTGCTTCCGATCGATCGATTCGCCAACCTCGACGATCTGCTCTCCGACCTGAGCGGTCTCTTCGCGAGCGTGTCGATCCTCGCGTCGCTGCGAGCCACCGGCAGCGATGCGAGCAGGGGCCGCCACTCCCTGCGCCGCTCGGCGTCGAATCTGCTGCTGTCGAAGCCGGTCAATCTGGCGAACCTCACCGTGGCGGCGGCCCTCGGGATGGTCGTGCTGGTCCCGGTCGGGGTGCTGCTGGCGCCGGTCGTGCTCATCGACGTGAAGGTTCTTGCGATCGCCGCCGCCGGAGTCGGTGCTGCGGGGGGCGGACTGCTTGCCCTCGAGGCCGGAACGCGGGCGACGCTTCGCCGAATTCGAGACGCTCGTATGTGCCCGTTCTGCTTCGCGGAGTCGTGTGAGCCGCCGGTGTGCATCGCCTGCAGCAAGCCGATCGCGGCCGCGATGTGGTCTGCTCCCCCGACGATCGCCCTCGCCTCGAGACTTCGCGCCGCCTGGCTGCCGTCGGTGAGATCGCTCGTCGCGCTGACCGCGCTGGTCGCGGTGGTGCATCTCGTTCCGGTCGTGACGCGACCGCTCGAGAACCTCGAGCCGATCACGGTGCTTGCGCTCGATCTCATGGCGGTCGCGTTCGCGCTGGCCTGGGCGATCCACGGCAC
>JBMSXH010000252.1:0-4416 GCA_049425445.1 Phycisphaerales bacterium
GCCAGCCGCTTCTTCGCCGCGGCGTCCGCGGGGGTGTCGATGCGGCGATAGCACGGTCGCCCCAACGCCGACTCGATCCGGTTTGCCCGCATGCCGAGATCCTCGCCGGTGCGGGCGAGCACTTCGGCGGCCAGAAGGTTCACCACGAGGCCGTCCTTGTCGGTCGTCCAGGTCGTGCCGTCGAAGCGGAGGAAGCTCGCGCCCGCGCTCTCCTCGCCGCCGAAGCAGAAGTCGCCGTCGAAGAGGCCCGGGGCGAGGAACTTGAAGCCGACCGGCACCTCGCAGAGCTCGCGGCCTGCCCGCTCGACCACGCGGTCGATCAGCGAACTCGACACCACGGTCTTGCCGATGCCGGCCTCGCTCGACCATTCGCTTCGGGTCTCGATGAGGTAGTCGATCGCCGCCGCAAGCACGCGGTTGGGATTGAGCAGGCCCTGTCCGGGCACCACGATGCCGTGGCGATCGGCGTCGGGGTCGTTGGCGAAGGCGGTGTCGAATCGGTCGGCCAGTTCGACCAGCCCCGCCATCGCCCACGGGCTCGAGCAGTCCATCCGGATGCGGCCATCGTGATCGACCCGCATGAAGCCGAAGGTCGGATCGAGCTCGCGGTTGACCGTCTCGATCGAGGTGCCCCAGACCTCGTTGACGAGATCCCACATGCCCAGCGCCGCGCCGCCAAGCGGATCGGCGGCGAGCCTGAGGTTCGCCGCGGCGATCGCCTGCATGTCGAGCACCGCGTCGAGTTCGCGCACGTAGTCGAGGCGCCAGTTCTCCTCGCGAAGCAGGCCCTCGCGGCGGGCCCGCTCGATCGGGATGCGCTTCACGTCGGCGAGGCCGCCCTCGAGGATCTCGTTGGCGCGGCGCTCGATCCACGACGTCGTCTTCGAGTCGGCGGGCCCCCCTTCGGGCGGGTTGTACTTGATGCCTCCGTCCTCGGGCGGGTTGTGCGAGGGCGTGATCAGGATGCCGTCGGCGGCGCCGTCGACCCCCTCGTTCTCGACGAGGATCCGCCAACTGACCACCGGCGTCGGCACCGGATGGCCGCCCGACTGGATCACCACCTCGACGCCGTTGGCGGCGAGGACTTCGATCGCGGTCTCCTCGGCGAGGGGGCTCACCGCGTGGGTGTCGCGTCCGAGGAAGAGCGGGCCGTCGAAGCCCTGTTCGTCGCGGTACTCGGCGATCGCCTGCGCGATCGCGAGCACGTGATGCTCGTTGAAGGTGCCCGCGAGCGGCGACCCGCGATGCCCGCTGGTTCCGAACGCGACGCGCTCCGCGGGCACGCCCAGATCGGGGCGGCGATCGCGATACGCCGCGAGCAGCGCGGACGGATCGATCAGGATCGAGGGGGGCGCCGGATTGCCGGCGAGCGGATGCGGTGCAGTCGTGGTGGCCATTGGGGGTTCGTCAGGGGCTTCCGAGGAGCGCGATCATCGAGCCGGACCGACTCGCAGCAAGGGTCCAAGATCGGACACCGCCGCGGCGGGCGGTGAGCCAAATGGGAAGAGAGCCGAAGGTCCGAGGGGATTGCCTCGCTCGGTACGACCGGATCGGCCTTCGCGTGAATCGGGATGCCCAGCGTGGCTCGAAGGGATCGCGATGGTCAGTTCGCGGCCGCAGCGCCGCCGGCGAGAAAGCCGCTCGCCCACGCCCACTGGAAGTTGAAACCGCCGATGCGGCCGTCGACGTCGCAGATCTCGCCGCACAGGAAGAGCCCCGGCGTGCGTCGGCTCTGCATCGAGTCGAGATCGATCTCGGCGAGCGGCACGCCGCCGGCGGTGACCTCGGCGTAGGCGTAGCCGCGATCGCCGACGATCGGCAGCGGCGTTGCGGCGAGCAGGGTCGCCAGAGCGCGTCGCCGATCCTTCGGCCACTGGTGCACCTTCGTCGAGGCGTCGCAACCGGCGGCGTCGAGGAGCGCCTTGGCGAGCCGATCCGGCAGGCGATCGCGAAGCCAGGCGAGCACGCCGCGTGAACCGGTCTCGAGCAGCAGGCGGTCGATCGAGTCGATGGTCTCGCCGGGAAACCAGTTCACCTCGAGTGACGTGCCCGAATCCGCGCGATGGGCATGGATCCAGCTTCGGCTTGCGTCGAGCGCGCACGGACCAGAAAGACCGAAGTGCGTGCAGAGCAGGCTCCCGCGCACCCGCGCGAGCATCTTGCCGGTGCCGCTGCGAAGGACGAGTTCCGCATCGTGGGCGATGCCCGACAGGTCGCGAATCCAATGGCCCTCGGCAAGCAGCAGCGGGACGAGCGACGGCGTCACCAGCGGCGTGAGCGTGTGGTCGCACGCCTTGGCGAAGGCGTAGCCCGCGCCGTCGGAGCCGGTCTTCGGAAAGCTCAGCCCGCCGGTCGCGAGGACGACCCGTCGCGCGAGGAACTCGCCCGCAGCGGTCGCAAGACGGAAGCGAGGTGACGCGCCATCGCCGCTTGGCGCCTCCGCGATCGGCTCGACGCCGGTCACGCGGCAGGGGTGGCGCAACTCGACGCCCGCCTCCCGCGCGGCTCGAAGCAACGCGTCGAGGACGACGTGGGCATCGTCGGCGATCGGAAAGAGCTTGCCGGTGTCTTCGCGCTTGAGTTCGACGCCGAACTCCCGGAAGAAGGCGATGGTGTCCTCGACCGTGAAGCGACGCAGCACCTTCCGGATCGCCGGCGGCGTCGAGCCGTGGTAGTCGCGCTCCGAGACCTCGAAGTGCGTGACGTTGCAACGTCCTCCGCCGGCGATGAGGATCTTCGCGCCGAGCGACTTCGCGCCGTCGAAGGCGACGATCCTCCATCGCTTCGATGCGGCCTTCGCGGCGCGTCCGGCGGCGATCGCAGCCATGAGTCCGGCCGCGCCGGCGCCGATGACCGCGAGGTCGATCGGAGCGGCCGCTGAACTCGTCGTCGGGGAAGGCACCGGTGGATCTTCCTCGGATCGTCGGAGGAGGTCGAGCGGCGATCGGCCCCGCAGGGCATTGGGGCGAGTACCCATCCAACACGAATTCGGGGTCGCCGTAGCAGAGGCGACGGGCCGAGGACGGCCCGCATTCAAGTCCATCCTGCAGGTGCCGGCGTGCAAGCGTCGCGTCGCAGGGCGTGGGAGTTCAACCAATCATGAAGACTTCACGAAACGCCGCATCGCGGCCTGTTGCAGCAGCGTCCTTGCTCATCGCCTTCTCCGCCGCCACCACGCTCGCGGCCGCGGGCGACGCACCGCTCGTCACCTTCTCGGTGGGAAGCCACTGGGAAGGCGGCTACGGCGGAGGCGTCACGATCGAGAACCGTGGCGAGACCACGATGACCTCCTGGAGCGTCGAGTACGGCGGCGGCCCCGAGGTCGGCTCGCTGTGGAACGGTGTGCATGCGTTGCTCGGCGGCGGCCGAAGCCGCATCTCGAACACGACTTGGAACGGGAGCCTCGCCCCGGGCGCGAGCGTGTCGGTCGGCTTCAACGGCGTCGGCACCATGACCAACGACGTCGTCGAATGCACCGTGAACGGTGCCGCGGCAGAGGTCGCCTACGAGCTGCCCGAGGGCTGGGCCTCGGGCGGAAGTGGTGGGGGCGGCGAGGCCGGCGGCGGCGGCGAAGGCGGCGGCGAGTCCGGTGGGGGATCGTCCGGCGGCGGCGCCGCGATCGAGCCGCCCATCGTGCGCTTCACGATCGGCAACACCTGGTCGGGCGGCTACGGCGCGACGATCTCGATCGAGAACGCCGGCGGCACCGCGATCGAGAACTGGCAACTCGAGTTCACCGGTGGGCCGAACGTCGCGAGCCTCTGGAACGGCACGCACTCGGTTTCGAATGGGGTGCAGAAGGTGACCGCGCCGTCGTGGAGCCCGAACATCGCCGGCGGCGCGAGCGTCGCGCTGGGCCTCACCGGCAACGGCACCATGACCGACGACATCGCGATGTGCCGCGTGAACGGCGTCGATGCGACGGTCGTCTACGAGCTTCCCGAGGGCTGGGCGAGCGGCGGGAGTGGCGGTGGTGAATCGGGAGGCGGCGGCGAATCGGGCGGAGGCTCGACGGGCGGTGGTGAAGCCGGCGGCGGCGCGACCATCGAGCCGCCGCGAGTGCGCTTCACCGTCGGCAACACCTGGGGCGGCGGCTACGGCGCGACGATCTCGATCGAGAACGCCGGAAGCACCGTGATCGAGAACTGGACGCTCACCTACCGGGGCGGCCCGGACGTCGCGAGCCTCTGGAACGGCACGTACTCGCAGAGCGGCGATGTCAGCACGATCGGCAATGCCGGCTGGAACGGCTCGATCGGCGCGGGCAGCGCCGCGAGCGTCGGCTTCAGCGGGCTCGGCACCATGACGGACAACGTCGCCGAGTGCCGCGTGAACGGCGTCGAGGCGACGGTGATCTACGAACTGCCCGCGGGCTGGGCCGGTGGCGGCTCCGGGGGCGGCGAGTCCGGAGGTGGC
>JBMSXH010000253.1:0-4415 GCA_049425445.1 Phycisphaerales bacterium
GCGCCGCCTGGCCGAGCGCGGCCGCCCCGCCCGAGCGCAGCAGAGCCGCGGCGGACGCCGCGGCGAGGTACCGGCCCGTCGCGAGCGGCCAGCGGAGCGACTCGGCCTCGTCGCGCTCGGCCATCTCGGCAAGCCGCGAAGCCCGTTCGAGCCGCTTCAGGCGCTCCTCGGCGGAGACGGGTTCGGACAGCCACCGCTCGATGGGCCGCGCGAGCGACTCGAATCGCGAGCGGCGCGAATCGGTGTCGCTGCGAACCGACGACTCGAGCGCCGCGATCGCCAGATCGACCCGGAGCCCGGTCTCCCCAACCGAAGCGAGCATCGCGTCGAGTTCGGCGAAGCCGCGTGGATCGTCCGCCCGCACGCTGCTCGCCGAGAGGCACGCCGCTGCGGCCAGCGAGATCGCAAGGCGATTCACGCGCCGATCACTCCGCCGGCGCATAGCTCACTCCCTTGAAGCCGGTGTCCTGCGCCGCCTGCAGCGCGGCAGCGACGAGCGAGACCGAGGAGACGTCGAGCACCTCGAGCCGGATCGGCGTCCGCACGTCGAGGCTCGCGAGGCCCGATCGAAGTTCCCGCGAGTCCTTCACCGCGCGTTCGCCGACCCGAAACGGCCCCGAGATCTCGCTCCCGACCTCGATCACCACCGGCTCGAGATCGGAAACGCTTGCGGCGCTTGGACCGGCAAGCAGCGCCTCGAGCCGCTCTTCCGGTCGCTCCACCGCCGCGGTCACGATGAAGTAGGCGAGCAGCAGGAAGGTCGCGTCGAGCATCGTCGCGAGGTTCAGGGCGAGCATGGGCGCACGGCGTCGCGGCATCGAGAACCTCATCCGCCACCCCCTCGCGCCGGATCGACCGCCAGCCGAATCCTGCTCGCGCCGCCTTCGCGCAGGCTCCGGACCACGAGATTCAGCGTCGCGGCCGGTGCGTCGCGGTCGGCGCGAACGAGGGCCGGCTCGCCGCCCGCCCCCGCTGCCGCGGCGCGCAGCCTCGCCGCGGCGCTCCCGGCGGACAGCTCCACGTCGCCGAGCAGGATCACGCCGTTCTCGAGGAGGTTCACCGTGACCGCGCCGCTGCCGACCCGAGCCTCCGGCGAGCCCGACTCTCCGGGCAGGCGGAGAATCTCCTGCACCGTGCGGGCAAGCTGCGTGGTCGTCAGGAAGAAGATCAGCAGCTGGAAGACGATGTCGATCATGGGCGTCATGTCGAGGGGCAGCAGCCGCTCGCGACGCCCCGCGGCGGCGAACTTCACGGCCCGCCCTCGTCGCCCGCCGGAGCCTCGAGCAGCAGGGTCAGTCGATCGATCTCCCGCGCCGCTCCCGCGGCGATCGCGTCGATGCGGTTGCGGAAGAACGAGAAGAGGATCACGCACGGAATCGCGACCACGAGGCCCTGAAGCGTGGTGATCAGCGCGAGACTGATGTTGCCGGCGAGGCGCTCGTAGTAGCCCGGATCGCTCACCGCCGAGGTCGCGACGGTGTCGAAGGCGCCGATCATGCCCTGCACGGTGCCGAGCAGCCCCAGCAGCGGCGCCACCGATCCGATCACGCCGAGCGCGTCGGTGGCGCGATAGAGCCGCGCGGTCTCCTCGCCGCCCGCCTCCTCGAGCGTGCTGCGAAGTTCAAGCGCACCGAATCCCGAGCGGAGGTATCGCGTCAGTCCCGGGCCGAGGATGCGGCAGAGAAAGCTGTCGTGCTCCGGCAGCAGGCAGTACTCGAGCGCCTCCTCGGGCCGGCCTCGAAGCAGCATCTCGCGGAGCGCTTCCACCGACTCGGGCGGCACGAGCACCTTGGCGCGGATCCGCACGAAGAGCGCGATGGCGAGGCCTGCCGCCGCCAGACTGAGCAGCAGGATGATCACCCCGACGACGCCGCCCCCGGTGAGGAACTTGAACGGTCCCCCTTCCGCCGCGGCGGGCAGGAGGTCGATCGCCGGTTCGACGGCGGCATTGGCAGTGGCAAGAAGCATCATGGGCGGATCCCGGATTCGCGTGGTTCGGGCGGGACCAGGGCGGTCGCGTTGGATTCGGAGGCGAGCGTCGCCAGCCGGTCGGCGAGATCATCCTCGCCCAGCGTGTCGGCGGCGAGCACGGCGCGTCGCAGGGCGATCCGACCCGCGGGCGGGGGGGGGGGGGCCCCCGCGACCGCCAGCCACTCGAGCAGGCCTCGCCGTTGGATCGAAGGATCCCGGTCGGCGAGCAGGCGCTCGCCGAGGTGCGCCTGCCACCAGCACTCGACGGCCGACGGGCTCGCCTCGGCGAGCAGCCGTTCGCGATCGTCCAGGAGCGACATCGTCGAACGGGCGCGAAGGTCCACGAGCCGTTCGAGCAGCGCGGCCAAGGTCGATCGATCGGTGGAATCGGAATCGACCGGTTCGAGGCGACGGCCGAGCGTCGCGTGCGCGAGCGCAACCGCTTCCGGCGCCGCCGCCCGTCCCGGCGTCGCGAAGCCGCGCAGCGACTCGAGAAGCGCGTCGGCTTCGTCCTCCGCAAGCAGTCGCTCGAGCGGCAGCACCGGGACGCCGTCGGGCCAGTCGAGCGAGGCGATCCGATCCGCCGGGGCGATCGAACCGCGCGGCAGCGGCACTCCGGCGCGATCGAGTTCCATCGCTCGCAAGGCGGCGAGTATCGACGCCGCGGAATCGCCCGACCGGATGCGCGTTCGCAGCACCCCTTCGATCGCGATGCGCTCCCGAATCGATCCCTCCTCCCGAAAGGCCTCCGCGAGTTCCTCGAAGAGCGGAGCCGCGAGGGCGTGGTCGCCGCGTTCGAGCCTCGCGCAGGCTCTCCACAGCCGCTCGCCGAACCGCCGCGGCGCCTCGGCCTGCGTGGAGATCCCGTCGATCGCGCGGACCTCGTCCCAGCGAACGATCGCGGCGTCCCCGTCCGCGCCGGCGGGCCGGATCTCGAGGCCGTCGCGATCCCATCGCAGCACCTCGACCGATTCGGTCCCCGCCTGTCCGCGGCGTTCGAGCGACGCCGTCTGCGGCGAGGGAGACGGTGTGCGGGCGTCCGCCGCGACAATCGCGCCCACCACCGCGATCGCGAAGGCGACCGCGCTCAACGCCTCGTCCCCGTCGGCACGAAGCGAAAGACCCCCTCGGAGTCCTGCGCGATCTCCTCGAGGGCCGCGCGGCCCGCCTCGGTCCCGAAGGCCACGGTGTTGATCACGGTCGGCCGAGCCCGATCGTTGAGTCGACGGACCAGCGCCGGCGTGTCGGCGGGAACCTCGCCGTCGGTCAGGAAGAAGATCGCGTCGGGCTTCGGATCGAGCGAGAAGAGCCGCTCGAACGCGGGTCCCGGCCGGGTGCCGCCGCCGGTCGAGACGTCGCGATCGATCCACGCCTCGACGCGGGCGAGTTCGCCCGGCACGGCCCGCTGCCACGAACGTTGGAACGGGGGCACGATCACCTCGCCTGAGAAGAGCGTCACGTAGAACCAGGCGTAGTCGGGAAGCCCCGACAGCGATCGCTTGAGTTCCCCCAGCGCGAGCCACAGCCGGCCGCCGCTTTCCATGCTCGCCGAGACGTCGACGACGTAGCCGATCCGCCGTCCGCGCGCCGAGACCCCGAAGAAGGTGGTGCCGCCGGTGCCGGAACTGTCGAGGGCAGGCCCGGAGAATCCTGCGGAAGAAAGCGGAGCGACCTCGAGCGGCGCCTCGTTGGCGAGCAGGGTCGAGGGAAGCGGCTCGTCGAAGGCCTCGAGCGCCGTCGGCAGCGGCGTCGAGGGCAGGTCTGCAGGTCTTGTGGCAGACTCGACCGCCGGCGCTGGCGCTGCCGGGACGAAGAGCTCGACGGTCTCGATCGCCTCGCCTTCCTCCGACTCGGCGCCGCTCCAGAGTCCTCGGAGGGAGAGAAGGAGCAGCAGATTCACCCCGATCGAGCACGCCGCCGCGATCGCGACGAGCGCCGCCCGTCGGCGTCTGCCCCGACGCCGACGATCGGCCCGCAACTGCGGCGCGGCCAACGAGAGCCGTCGGAGCGCCTGGATCAGACGAAGGCGGGCGGAGGGTGCGGTCAAACCCGATCCCATGAATCGAAGAGCCTTGGCGAAGTACCGGCGATTCGCTCGCCGTCGTTCCCTCGTTCGAGAAGGATCGAGGAGTCGAGTCGATCGGGCAAGCGGAGGCGGAAGAAAGGGGGTTGAGAAGAGGAGAAGAGGAGAGGAGGAGAAGAGGAGAAGAGGAGACGAACCGCGGACAGGCCGCCCGAGGCAACCGCCGCGCTTCGCCCTCCGAGTCCATCAGGTCCATTCCGTCCAGGTGACCGCCCGCCGAGCGAAGCCAGCGACCACCGCGTGACGCGGCCCGCACCTGCCGCGGCCGCCAAGGCCCCGCCCCGCGACTTGACCACCCCGCAAGCGGGGATTCCAATCGACCTCGGTCGACGTCCCCTCCAAGCCGGAGCCGCTCATGCCT
>JBMSXH010000254.1:0-4405 GCA_049425445.1 Phycisphaerales bacterium
TGAGCGGGGCGGGCGCGGGCCACGTCACACGGTTGGCGCTCGCTTCGCTCGGCTGGCGGCCGCATGGACAGGATGGACGTGATGGACGGGATGGACCCGGAGGGCGAAGCGCTGCACCCGATGTGAGCGTCGGATGCCGAGGTCCGTCTCCTCTCTCCTTTCTCCCTTCTCCGTTCTCGCTTCGGGCGCAGCCCGAAGCAGGCCACATAACACGGTTGGCGCTCGCTTCGCTCGGCTGGCGGTCGCATGGCCAGGATGGCCGTGATGGACGTGATGGACCCGGAATGCGAAGCGCTGCACCTGCTTCGGAAGGCCCAACCGTGGTTCGTCTCCTCTCTCCTCTTCTCCGCTTCTCCTCTTCTTCCCCCCACGTCCGACTTTCCGGATTCCTTATCGGGTGCGCGTTCCGACCGGCGGCCGCCGATAAGTGCGTCCCATGAGCGGTAGCGCGACCAACTCGACCTTCTCTCCGCCAGCCAACGACGGCGCGCTCGCCGAGTTCATGCTGGCGGAGCAGCGTCGCGGCCTCCCGCCGCAGGGCTGGCGGTGCGAGGATCTGCTGTGCGTCGTGATCGGCGGGCATCCGCGGTCGGAGATCGCCGATCGCCCGCTCGCCGACTGGATGGCCCGGCTGATTCGTCGACGCATCGCCGAACGCTGCGGCGGCGCCTCGCCGCTGACGCCACTGGTGCTCACCGACTTCTGGTACCTGAACGACCGCCCGCTGCTGCAGCAGCCGTCGATCGTGATCGGCGAGCCCGGCGTCAACGCCGCCGCCGCGCACCACGCGGTGCGTCTCCCGCAGATGCTCGTCCTAGAAGACGCGCTTCGGATCCACCTCGATCCGGAGTACCCGAAGCTCCGCGCCTGCTTCTGGGGCGCCGGCCCGCAGCGGACCGAACAGGCCGGCCGCATCTTCGCCGACCGATACCTCGACGGCTTCCTCGACGCCGCCCTCGCGTCGGTCCACCCCATGGCCTGACGCTCGTCGCCCGATCGGGGCGGACAGCCGAACGGATTCCCCCGACCCGCCGGGGACGCGAGGTTTGAGCCGCCTCGTGTTCCCGGCGGTGTCGCGTTCCGAGCCTGGTGATCAGAGCGCCGAGAGCCTCGCGGCGACCTCGCGACGTCGCAGCGCGTCGATCATCGATCCCATGCCGCCCGCGAGCACCTCGGCGAGGTTGAACGACTCGCCGAGCCGATGGTCGGCGACGATGTTCTCCTTGAAGCGGTAGGTGCGGATCTTCTCCGCGCGGCTCGCCGATCCGATCATCGAGTTGCGGCTCTCCGCGCGACGGGCCGCCGCCTCGGCTTGCTGCTTGGCGAAGAGCCGCGCCCGAAGCAGTTGCCACGCCCGCTCGCGATTCTGCTGCTGGCTCTTGGTCTCCTGCATGCGCACCTCGATCCCGGTGGGCAGATGGATGAGGTGCACCGCGGTCGCGACCTTGTTGACGTTCTGGCCGCCGGGCCCCTGCGCGGTGGTGATCGACTCCTTGACGTCCTCCGGGTCGAGGTCGACCTCGATCTCCTCGGGTTCGGGAAGCACCGCGACGGTGGCGGTCGAGGTGTGCACGCGGCCCTGCGCCTCGGTCGCGGGCACCCGCTTCACCTGGTGTGTGCCGCTCTCGAAGGCGAGATCCGCGAAGACCCGCGGCCCCTTCACCGAGAGGATCGCCTGCTTGAAGCCGCCCGCCTCGCCGGAACTCGCGTCGAGCATCTCGACGCGCCATCCGCGTTCGGCCGCGATGCGCGAGTACATCTCGACGAGGTCGCCGGCGAAGAGCCCGGCTTCGTCGCCGCCCACGCCGGCGCGGATCTCGAGGATGACCGCGCCCACGGCGTCCTCGTCGGCGGTGACGAGCTGCTCCTGGGCGGCTTCGAGGGTGGCGGCGGCCTCGCGGCGCAGACGCGGAAGTTCCTCACGGGCGAGCGCGGCGAGTTCCGCGTCGTCCTCCTCGGCGAGCCGCGTCGCCTCGTCGAGTTCGCGCGCGAGCCGCACGAAGCGCCGCCAGCGCTCGACGAGCGGTTCGATGGCGGCGCGGCGGATCGAGATCGACTGCACGCGGCGATGGTCGGTCGCGATCACGGGATCGGCGAGTTGCTCGCCCATGAGCTCGTACTGCCCGACGATCCCGTCGAGGGTGCGGCGCAGGTTCTCGTGGACTTCAAGCGGCACGGTGCGGGGAGCCTACGCGGAAGCGGTGGAGGGGTCGCCAACGACAACGCCGCCGGCGAACCGGCGGCGTCGGGATCGATCGGAATCGGTGAACTACTTCTTCGCGGGCTTCTTCTTGCTGAAGTAGTCGCCCGCGAACTTCTTCTGGAAGCGCTCGACGCGGCCCGCGGCGTCGATGAACGCCTTCTGGCCGGTGAAGAAGGGGTGCGACCCGCTCCACACCTCGACGTGCAGTTCGGGCACCGTCGCGCCGACGGTCATGACCACCTCGCCGCGGAAGTAGACCTTGGCCTCGGGGTAGTACTGGGGGTGGATCTCGGCCTTCATCGCAAACGACCTCGCACGCGGGTGACGTGGGCGGTCCGGAGCGCCGCTCCGGGCAACCGGGGAATCGGGAAAGGTACCGAGGCGATCCGTCGGAGGCAAGGGTCGAGAGGCCACCGGCGGAACGCCGCCCGCTTCGAGACGGGCCGGTTCTCTCGGGATCGCGTTCGCGGTCGGTCACGCAGATTCCAGAAAATTCTTCGAGCATCCCGACCCGAGTTGGCTCGCCGGGGCGTCCCGTCGAGTCGCACCGGTAGCCGACGTCAAGCGGTTGCCGATGCTCGACTTGGAATCGGGGGGGCACCGATTGCTTCGAGCCGATTCGGGCCGGCGACACGGGTGCCGCCGGTGAGCCGCCGGACATCGGGCCTGCCGAATCTCTCCATTTTGACAACGGTCGAATCCGGGGGGCGGATCGATAACAAAACGACCGTTGGCAAATCCTGTTCGGTGACAGCCGTCTCCGAGCGTCGGAGCGACCGAACCGGTGCCGCACCTCGCACGAGAACACAGGCCATGCACATGCTCGCCGACATGTCGACGACGATGAAGGCGCTCAACGCCGGACTGTCGATCGAAGGGATCACGCTCTATCTGTTCTGGGTCAGCACGGTGGCGATGGGCACGGGCGCCCTCTACTTCTTCCTCATGAAGGGGTCGGCGTCGCGTGCCTACCAGTCGGTGTACGTGGTGGCTGGCCTCATCTGCGCCGTCGCCGCGTTCCACTACTACCGGATGAGCGGCATCTACGTGGAAGGCGTGGCGAGCCTCTTCGATGCCGACGGCAACCGGATCGAGGGCGCAACCATCTCCGCGTTCCCGACCGCCTATCGCTACATCGACTGGCTGATCACCACGCCGCTGCTGCTGATGGAGTTCCCGCTCCTCCTCAACCTCGGCGCGAAGGCCAAGGGCCTGTTCTACAAGCTGGTGATTCTCGACGTGCTGATGCTGGTCTTCGCGTGGGTCGCCGAGGAAAGCGCGCTCGGCTCCGGCGCGTGGTGGATCAACTACGTCATCTCCTGCGTGTTCTGGCTCCTGATCGTCGCGACGCTCTACGGCACGGTCAGCAAGGCGATCGACGAGGCCCCTGGCCCGATCGCCGCCAGCGCCCGCACCATGCGGCTCTTCATCCTCGTGGGCTGGGTGATCTACCCGATCGGCTTCCTCATGGCCCTCGCGGGCGATGCCGGCGGCAGCTACCGCGAGATCCTCTACAACGTCGCCGACGTCATCAACAAGGTCTTCTTCGGCCTCGTCTGCGTCGCCGGCGTGAAGGCGCTCATGGATGCGGAGGGCCATCGGGCCTGACGGTCCGATCGGATTCTCCGACGGCAACGATGGCGTGAAGACGATCGCGACCGACGCCCTGGCAGCACGCATGCTCGCGCATGACGCGAGGATCGATCGCGACTCCGACGCTCGCCTGAATCCGCTCCGACGTGCCGACGGCTCCCCCGACAGGATCGGGGGGAGCCGTCGGCCTTTGAGCACCACGGACGTCGCGCCGCCATCGGCATCGACCGCTGCAGGACGCACGTCCAGACGATGGCTGCGCGATGTGCCGATCGTCTCCATGCTCGCCCTGCTCGGCGTCGTCCTCGTCGCGGGGCCGGGCTTCACCGAGTCGCTGGCGCCGTGGCCGTTCCTGATCTCGTTCGTCCTGCTTGGCATGCCGCACGGGGCGATGGACCTCTGGGTCGCCGGCCGGTTGCCCGAGGCCGACTCCGCGGAGGGGCCTCCGTCGCTGCTTGACGTCGCGACGTGGCGCACCGCGATCGGCCGCTTCGGCGGCTACCTCGGATGGATGGGCGTCTCGCTCGCCATGCTCCTGATCGTGCCGGATCTGACGATCGCCCTGTTCCTGATGCTCACGATCGTCCACTGGGGGCTGGGCGACCAGTG
>JBMSXH010000255.1:0-4404 GCA_049425445.1 Phycisphaerales bacterium
GCCGACTCGGACAATCCCCGCGGCTACTACGAGCACGAGAAGGCGACCCAGCTCGCCCGCGACGCCTCGTGGATTCCCGAAGCGAAGGGCAAGGTCGTCAAGATCGTCGCGCAGCTGCTCTCCTTCCTTCCACGCGGTCCGCAGACGCCCAGATATCGCATCGTCTTCATGGACCGCGACCTGCGCGAGATCGTCAAGAGCCAGCGGGCCATGCTCGATCGCCTCGGCAAGTCCGGCGGCAAGCTCGAGCCCGCGAAGATGATGAAGACCCTCGATGCGCAGGTCGCGCAGATCGAGCGCTGGATGCGGCAGCGGCCGGACGTCGAGTGCCTCTTCGTCGACTACGCCAAGGTCCTCGCGGATCCGCGAGGCGAGATGGCCAGGGTCGCCGAGTTCCTCGGAGGGTCCGACTCGGACGCCATGGCCGCCGCGATCGACCCGTCGCTTCGCAGGCAACGCGGCACGCCCGAGACATGACCAGCGCGGATCCCGCCGACGACTCGACGGCTTCCGGCACGGCGCCGCCGCGCCGCATCGTGTTCGCCGCGATCCTCGTCGACGATGACCTGATCCAGCCGATCGGCCGCGACGACGACGATTCCGTCGCCGACGACCATCCCGGCTTCGACTCGATGCCGCTTCGATTCCTCGAGCAGGCCGGCCCGTGGGGCGTCGCCGCGAGCCTCGCGATCGGCACCACACCGCTTCGTCACGGCGTGCTGACCCCGGCCGCGCTCGACGAGTCGACGCTCGAGCCACGGATGCGCCGTGCGTCCGACGCGGATCGTCCATGGATCTGGGACCGATTCGCTGCGGAGGGTCGCTCGGCGGTCGTCGTCGCCTGGCCCGGCATCGTCGACGCGCAAGGCGCCGGCGTCCCGCTCGCAACGCCCCCTGCCGTGATGGCGCCGTGGATGCTCGCGAGCCTTGCGCAAGGCCGGATGCCCGTCGACGCTCCACCAGCCTGGCAGGCGATCGATCCCGAACGACTTCTGCCGCAGATGGTGTCGCCGATCGACGCCGCGCCGGCCGTCGTTCGGGCGGCCATCGAGGCCGCCTCGAAGCGGTTCGAGGTGCTGCACGATCCGAACGCCGAGCGCATGGTCGAACTGATCCTCGCCGCCGCCAACGCGCTCGATTCCTCGTCGACGCGCGAACCGGACAAGACGACGCTGTGGGCGGTCGGGGTGCCGCTGCGATCGGAGTCCCCTGGCGATGCCGAGGTGGATGGGCGGACCGCGGAGGAGGAGGCCGTTCGCGTCGAGCGGATCGCCCACGCACGATCGGTGCTTCTGGCGGTGCTCCGGAGGCTCGCCCGCGCGGCGGGCGAGGATGGCGTGCTGCTGGCGGCAGCGATCGGGCGAAGGCACGGCCGACTGTGGCACACCGCGAAGGTGTCGGCACGGAACGCGACCGCGATCGATCTCGTCCCGACCATCCTTCAACTCGCCGGCCTGCCGGTGTCGGCGGATCTCGCGGGCGAGTCGCTGCTTGGCAAGATCGACGACTCGGCGAAGTCCTGGGATGCAGCGCGATGGAGCCTGCCGGAAACGGACTCCGCGGAAGGGATCCGGCGTCCGGCGGCGGGCGCCCTCGCGCGAAGCGCACTCGCCGCGTTCGTCGCGCGCGAAGAGCCCGTCGAAGGCGAATCGAGACCGCCGGTCGCGATCATGCTGTCGCAGCACTTCGAGGTCGAGTGGGCGATCGCCCTGATGCAGCCGGATTGGAAGGCGGCGCTCTCCGCAGCGACCGCCCTCGTCGAGCTCCATGGCCGGGAGATCGATCTGTGGCGAGTCGCGTTCGCGGCCTATCAGGGAGACGAGGACTCGGCGGGCAAGGATGCCGCGGCACGGCTCCGCGCCGAGCACCCCGACAGCCTGTCGGCCCGGCTTCTGCCGCTCCTGTGTTCTGGAATGCCGCCGATCGAACTCGTCGAGTCGATCGACCTCGCGGACCTTCGACCTCCCACCCAGCGATCGATCGTCGGCCGAGCGGCGGCAAGGCTCGGACTCGACGAGATCTGCCGCAAGGCGCTCGCGCCGCTCGTGGCGCACGGTCTCGCGATCCCGGCCGATCGCATCGCACTGACCAACACGCTGCTCACACTCGGCGAAGGCCAACGCGCCCTCGCGGCCCTCGGCGGATTCGGCGCGGGTGCCGAGAGCGCCGGTCGGCTTCGCATCCTTCGCGCCCGATGCCTTGCCGCGGCCGGCCACCGTGATCGCGCGATCGCCCTGCTCGAACGGTACCTCGTGCAGGCACCATTCGATGGCGAGGCCCGCACGCTGCGGGACCGACTCGCGAAGGGCGAGTGAGTTCCGCGATCGGACCAAGGACACGAAGAACCCCGGTCCGCCCGCACCAGGGAACGAACCGGGGTTCATCGAGATGCCCTTCGAGCGCGGCCCGACGCGCGATTGCATCAGGTCACCAGCACGTGCCCCAGCGAGAGAGCAGCACGGCGACATCGGCGCCATCGACGATGCCGTCGCCATCGAGATCGCCCGCACAGTCCGGACATGGCCCCCACGATCCGAGCAGCGCCGAGAGATCGGCCCCGTCGACGAGCGCATCGCCGTTCAGGTCGCCTTCGCAGGGCAGGATGTCCGTGATCGAGGCGACGTAGACCCCCGCCCACGACTCCTTGGTGATGTCGTCGAGCATCGACGCGGACACCACGAACCAGTCGTCTCGAAGCGCTTCGCGCTCGAGACCCAGGGTGACCAGCCGCGAGCCGGCCGGCGCGTCGGGATCGACGAGCGTGCCGGGCATCATGGTGGTGAGCGCCCCGATCATCGTGCCAGCCGGGTCGCGCGAGAGATAGATGCCGTCGAGCTCGCCTCGAAGTCCCTTGAAGGCGACCTCGAAGCTCGAGACCTGTCCTTCTCCCGCGCCGGGCACCTCGCGTCCGACGACCGCGGTGAACGCGGAGTTGCGCCATCGCGCGAGTTCGTCGCTGTCGTCGCCACCGTGTCCGGATCCGGGAGCACGTCCGGAGAACACCCAGTAGAGGAAGTCGGTGAAGCCCGCGGGCTCGTCGGAGGTCGCCGCGGCGACGAACGTCTCGGCGGTGACGATGTCGTGCACGAAGACGCCCTGATGCACCGGGATCTCGACGGCGAACCCGTCGGGGTGCTGCTCGTGGCAGTAGGCGATCAAGTCCGGATTGCCGTCGGTCGGGCATTCGAGCACGACGGTCCGGGTCTCGGCGCCCCAGGCGCCCCAGAACGAGATGTAGCGGCCGTCGAAGGCGAGCGCTTCACCCAGTCGCGTGAACAACGCACCATCCTCGCCCGGCACCGCGCCGCCGATCTCGACGATGGGCAGCAGCGTCGGGTCGGCCGCGATCGGAGCAAGGTAGATGCCGCCCAAGGTCGGTGCCTCCTCGTTGTCGAGCCCGAGAAAGACGAGCTGGCCGGCGGCAGCGCTCGGGGAAGCCGTCGAGCCGAATCGAACCTCGCCGCCCTTGGCCTGCCCGGGAATCAGCGTGTCGCTCGACGCGACCCGATGGGTCAGCTGCGTCGGCCCATCGAAGACCTGTCGGAAGAAGACGCCGGTCTTGCCAAGGCCGCTCGCCGGATCGGTGAAGTTGCCCTTGAAGGCGAGCATGCCGCCATCGAGACTCGGCGCACCGGGGAACTGATCGAAGCGCGTGCCCTCCGGCATGCCCGGAACGGAGAACTCGGGGAACACCGGCAGACCACTGCCCTCCTCGATCACTGCACCGAGCAGGCTGGCGCCGGTCTCGAGCATGCCGCTCTCCGCGACGTAGACGCCGGCGGTGCCGACGCGGGTCTCCTCACCCTTGCCGACTTCATACGTCCACACCGGCTCGTGCTGACCGCGGGTGGCGACGATCTCGAGATCGGCGTCGATGCGCGGAAACGAAGGGAACTCGAGAAAGCTCGCGAGTTCGCCGCTGCCGGGCGGCGTCTGCGTGTTGTTGGGCTGCGGCACCGCGTCGCCGCGCTCGACGACCGTCTCGATCGGGGTGCCGTTCACGTTCATGCGCCGAAGGTAGATGCCTCGGATCGGCTGGCCGGGTCCCGCGGCCCGGGCGCGAAACACCGCCACGCCGTCGCGATTCACCGACGGCTGATTGAAGCTGCGAAACACCTGACCAGTGCCCGGCGCCTCGCTGGCGATGTTGGCGATCCCTCGCCACGGACCTTGGGGCGGATCGCCGGCACCGGCGGCGACGCCGATCGAGAGCGTGATCGAGGTGCCCGCGATCGCCATCAAGGCGTCGCGAGTGCGGAGCGTACGCGAGTCAGTCATCGGATCCTCCTGCTGTGCTGCGCCAATCGACTCCACTCGAGGAGTCGAGCATCGAAGAGGCGGCGACGCTATCGATCGTCGTTCGGAGCCGATGAGGGAAAGCCACCGCATGTCGACTCGATCGCG
>JBMSXH010000256.1:0-4383 GCA_049425445.1 Phycisphaerales bacterium
TCCGCGCGTCCCTGCTTCCGATGGCTGTCGCCATCTCCGCCTCTGCCGCCTCTGCTCAGCAGGCCGCGTCGCTGCCCAACTCGATCGTCGCCGCGTCGGCCCCGCTGTCCGCGAGAGACTCCCAGTCCGTCGCCGACTTCGTCGCCGGCTGGACCGCGCAGCTCGCCGATGGCGACCCGCTCGAGGTGAACAAGGCCCGCGGTGAGCTGATCTCTCCGGCGAGGTCGCCGTCCGCGACGCCGATCTTCATTCGTGCCTACTCCGAGGCCGTGGTTCCCGCGTTGGCTCCCCTGGTCGGCGGCGACGACGCCTTTCGGGCCATCAACGCGCTTCAGGTGGCCAGGTTTCTCCAGAGTGCCGAGGCGGTCGAACTGATCGTCGTACGCGCCGATCCCACGCAGGAGTCCGATCGGGCCAAGCGTCTCGTCGCGGCAGGCCTTCTCGCCGCGGCCATCCGAGACGGCCAGCTCAACCCGGTTCAGCTCGATGGCACCACCCGCCGCATCGCGACGGTCGCCGGCACCGAGGCGGACTGGATGATCCTGCTTCAACTCATGGAGGCGCTCGACGCGATCGCCAATCTTCCAAACACTCCCCAGACCTCGATCGATCTCGCCCGGCGCAGTCAGTTGACGGTGCTGGAGGCGACGGTCTCTCGAATGAAGGGGGCCAACGGCAACCCCGAACTCATCGAGGCGGTCTACCGCTCGCTGCTCGAGCTCCGCAACCAGCTCGTCCGCATGAGTTCCTCGCAGCGATCGGCGTTCAGCCGGCAGTTCGGACCGGTGTTCGCCTCGATCGAGTCCGCGGCCAAGGCGGGCATCGCGACCGCGCCGGCGAACCTCAAGCCGGTGTTCGAGAAGACGGCCGAGCAGGCGAAGGTCCTCGCCGACCTGACTCGCGGCTGATCGCCCGGCCGAGTCGACCGAAGCCGAATGCTCGACGATCGCCCTGCGCGGTCGCCGTACACTCGCGCCGTGCGAATCGCGATCGGCCTCCTTCTCCTGCTCGGTTCGCTGCTCACGGCGGTGATCGCGACGGACGATCGGCGGCCCCGCGCCGAGGTCGTCTTCTCGCAATCGGCCGACTGCTTCACGCTCGACCCGCAGAAGATGACCTATCAGCAGGACCTCCGCCTCGCGCGGGGGCTCTACGAAGGGTTGCTGCGGACCGATCCCGACACCGGCGAGACCTTGCCTGGGGTCGCCACTCGGTGGTCCGCCTCGCCCGACGGCCTCGAGTGGCGATTCGAACTCGATCCGGCAGCGAGATGGAGCGACGGTTCGCCGGTCGTCGCGGAGGACTTTCGCCGGGGCTTCCTGCGGGCGCTGCTTCCGGACACCGCCGCCGACTACTCGGGCCTCCTGATGACGATCGACGGCGCGCCGGAGTTCTTCGCGTGGCGGGCGGAGCAGCTCGCGAACTTCCCGGCGTCAGGCGCATCGGCCGAGGATGCGTGGGGCGAGACCATCGCCCGATTCGACCGGACCGTCGGTGTCTCCTGCCCCGACGAGCGCACCTTCCTGCTGCGTCTCTCGCAGCCGGTTCCCTACCTGACCAATCTGCTCGGATTCCCGGTGTGCAGCCCGGTGCACCGCGCCACCCTCGATCGATTCTCGAGGCTCGATCCGGAGACCGGTCGTCGCGAGGAGGATCCCGCCTGGATGAAGCCCGGCACGCTCGTCAGCAACGGCCCCTACCAGCTCACCCGGCGGCGATTCAAGCGCGACCTTCGACTCGAGCGCAATCCGCACTTCCGGGATCAGGGGCGCATCGCGAGCGAGTCGATCGAGGCGGTCGTCGTCGAAGACCCCTCGACCGCGGTGCTGGCCTTCGTCTCCGGCGAGTTCGACTGGCTGACCGACGTCTCCGCCGGCTATCGCGCCGAACTGCTCGAGCAGCGACGCGCCTACGACGCGCTCCACGCCGACGCCCTGGCGTCGCAGATCGAGGCCGGCACGGATCCCGACGCCGCGCTCGCATCGCTCGGCGCACCCGCCGACGGAGCGCGGCGGGACATCCACGCCCTCTCGACGTTCGGCACCGACTTCTTCCACTTCAACTGCAACGAGCGGTTGCCCGACGGACGCGCGAACCCCTTCGCGGATCCCCGGGTTCGCCGTGCATTCGCGCTGACCTGCGACAAGCGGGCCCTCGTCGATCGGGTCACGCGGCTCTCCGAGCCGATCGCGGACAGCTTCATTCCGCCCGGCGTGATTCCCGGCTATCGCGGCCCGCAGGGCCTCGGCTTCGATCCCGAACTCGGTCGAGCCGAACTGGCCGCCGCAGGCTGGGCGGATCGCGACGGGGACGGCCGCGTCGAGGATGCCGCAGGCGAGCCCTTTCCGGTCGTCGACCTTCTCTACTCGACCGGTTCGAGCCGCTACCGCGACCTCGCGCTCGCGCTCCGCTCGATGTGGCAGGAGTCGCTCGGCGTCGAGATCGAGTGTCGCGGGCAGGAGCAGCGGTTCTACAAGGAGGACCTTCGTCGGGGTCGCTTCATGATCGGACGCGGCGGGTGGTTCGGCGACTTCCTCGACCCGACCACCTTCCTCGACCTCTGCCGCACCGGCGACGGCAACAACGTGCGCGGCTACTCGAGCGAGCGGGTGGACGCGCTGCTCGAACGCGCTGCGGCGGAACGCGATCCTTCGCGTCGCCATCGGCTCCTCGCCGAGGCCGAGCGGATCGTCTGCGAGGAGGACCTGCCCATCCTGCCGATCTGCCGGTTCGTCACGATCACCATGTACGACCCGGCGAACTTCACCGGACTCTCTCGCCATGCCATGCGAGACCATCGCCTCGAGCGGCTGCGCACGACGCGAAGCAGCGGTCCGGCGACGCGGGAGCCGTCCTCGTGATTCCCTTCATCGCACGGCGTCTCGCGCAGCTGCCGCTCCTGCTTCTGGCGATCTTCGCGGTGACCTTCGCGCTCGCCTGGCTCGTCCCGGGCAATCCGCTCGAGCAGGGCGACGGCAGACGTCCGCCGCCGGAGATCGAGAAGGCGATGCGCGAGCAGTACCGACTCGACGATCCGATCGCCTTCGCGACGGACTATCTCGCGGGGGCGAGCGGGATCGACTGGATGCGCGGGCGAAGCGAACGGGTGTTCGATCTCGGCCCGAGTCTTCGGCAGCCCGACCACAGCGTGAACGAGATCCTCGCCGCGGGGCTGCCGGTGTCGCTGGCGCTGGGCACCGCCGCGATCCTGATCGGCCTCGCGATCGGAGTCGCGGCCGGACTCTGCGGAGGGTTGCGGCCCGACACGCGCCTCGACGACCTCTCGCAGATCGTCGCCCTCGTGGGCATCAGCGTTCCGAGCTTCGTGGTCGGCTCGGGACTGCTGCTCTGGCTCGGCGTGTCGTGGCGAGTCGCGCCGGTCGCCGGGTGGGGCGGCTTCTCGCACGTCTGGCTCCCCGCCTTGGCGCTCTCGCTGCCGATGGCCGCGTACGTGGCGAGGCTGCTGCGCTTCGGCCTCATCGAGCAGATGTCGAGCGACCACATCCGCACCGCGCGGGCGAAGGGACGATCGCGGTTCGGGGCGGCCTGGCATCACGCCATGCGCAACGCCTTCCTCCCGGTGCTCTCCTACCTCGGACCGGCGGCCGCCGCCGTGCTCACCGGCTCGTTCGTCATCGAAAAGGTCTTCTCGATTCCCGGGATCGGACGCCACTTCGTCGAGGCGGTGCTGGCGAAGGACCTCACCCTCATCATGGGCGTGGTGCTCGTCTACTCGTCGCTCCTCATCGTGCTCAATCTCGCGGTCGACGTCCTCTACCGCTGGGTCGATCCGCGCATCGAGACGGGTTGATCGCTTCCGTCGGCGCAATCCCGCTCGGCTCGTCGAGAATCAGGAGTTCGAAGTCGCTTCGGCCGACTCCGCCGTCGAGCCCGACCGCTCCTCGAGCGGCATGACGTCGCCCTGCGGGCCGTCGTCGTCCGCCGCGGGCGACGCGCGCCCGGGATCGGCATCCACCACCGGCGTGAGCGACATCCGCTTCCCGAGATCCGCGAGGATCCGCGCCTCCCACGCCGCATCGCGGCCGACGGGCGTCCAGGTCTCGCGCTCGGGCCGAAGCGGATCGGTGTACTTCGTGTTCAGCGTTCGGCTGTAGGAACTGGGCTTGAGACCGGGCACGAACGCCCGTTCGACGAAGACCTTGACCCGAACTTCCAGCGGCTCGTCCGCCGCGGTCACGTCGAGCGGATCGAGACTGGCCCGCCCCGGCAAGGTCGCGCCGGGCAGCGGTTCGGACGCGTCGCGGATTCCGGGGAGCGGCTTCGAGGGGATGGTGAACTCGATCCGAGCGCGTCGCCGCTGGAAGAGAATCGTGTTCTCCGCCGCCTGATCGAGCGACTCCTCCCCGAAGAGCCATGGCTCGA
>JBMSXH010000257.1:0-4379 GCA_049425445.1 Phycisphaerales bacterium
CGATGCACCACCGCCGCATAGGCTCGCTGCACGCAGTCGGCGGCATCCGCGTCCTCGCAGGCGACCGCCGGTACCACCAGCGGCCAACTGACCAAAAGACCCAGTAGCAGCAGCGACGCCAGCAGCGACAGGGCCAACGGCACGCCGAACAGAGCGCCGCCGACCGCATCGAGCACGGGAAGTCGCAGCAGGAACCCAAGCAGCGCGATCACCCCGAGCGGGAACAGGGCCACCACGATCGGCAACAGCGGCGCCGAGACGAGCCTCGCCACGGAGGAGGCCGCGAAGTCGGCGGACTCCGGAATGGTGATCCACTCGCGACGACCGAACCTGCACGCCGCGAGTCGGGCGAGCATGCCGCCGAAGAAGCTCGTGAGCACCACCGCAGGCAGACCGAATCCGAGGAAGAACATCCGGTCGTGACGCCAGATCGCCTCGGGCAGTCCGAGCGTCATCCGCCCAAGGCTCGAAGCGGCCTCCGACCATCGCAGAGCGATCGCCGATCGGCAGAACGATCCGAACTCGAGCGCAAACGCCTCCGACGCCGCCGCGAAGGTGCCTCGCGGGACGCCTCGCGCGAGGATCGCGAGCCAACCTTGGGCCGAGGACACGTACTCCGGCGCCACCCCCTCGACGCGACTGGCCTCCACGATGCTCGAGGCGCTCGTCGTCACGAGGGATCGCCACTCGGCGGGATCGGCGGGCGGCCTCGCATCGGGATCCACGCCATGCGAACTCGCCACGATCACCGCCCACGCCTCGGCGATGGCGGCTTCGCGATCCTCCGCCGGATCGTCCGCAAAGAGCCCGCTCGGGCCGAACCGCGGCTCGGTCGAGCGGTCGTAGAGCCATCCCAACTGCATGAGCACCAGCAGCAGAAACAGGCCCAGGATCAGGCGACGGGGATGCAGGCAGGCCGCCGCACCTCGCGCCACCTCGATCGCCTGGCGAAGCAGCCGAACATCGTCGGCGCCGTACGCGGCGAACTCGGCAGGCGGCGTCGCTCGGCCGAGGCCCGAAGAGGCTTCTTGAGGCGGCGTCGACATCGGATCGGAGTCTACCAGCGTCGGTCGCCGTTCACGGGCTCGCCACCGCGTGACGGAGCTCTCGCGCGGCATCGGCGAGGATCCATCGGGAGCATGGGTCAGGCCCACCGTCGGCGAGGCAGGCGTGAAGTTGCCCTTCGCCGAAGAGCCTCGCCTCCGCCGAGCCCTCGAGGAGGAACACGTGCACCGCCCAAGGTCGGTGCGTCGCGTTCTCGGTCCCGGTGTGTTCCACATGCCACGACACGGCTTCGAGCAGCCGGTCGCGCAGCCGTCGATCGCCGCGAAGCCTCGCCGCCCGCCAGAGTCCGTGCATCACCGCCAGTTCGGAATCGACCCAGACCTCGATGGCGTCGTCATCGCTTCTCCCCGAGACGGGGCCATCGGCCCCAAGACGAAGTCCGGAAAGGTCCTCCGCCTTCCAATGCGGCGTCGACAACGCCGTCCACACGAGTCGATCCACCGCTTCCCGACGCGTCGCGCCCCAGGCCGAGGCGGGTGGCAGGTCTCCGATCTCGTGCTGCGCAAGCCCACCCTCACCGGCAAGTAGGCGAGCCCAGTCCAACTCCTTGCGCTGCATGCCGTTCGCCTCGCCTCAACACCGCCCTGCCAACCCCGGCGATCGACGCCGTCCCGAAAGACTGTCGCGTCGTTGCGATCGAGCGGTGGACCACAGCGATCGCGATGCTACCTTCGACTTCGATGGCGGGGCGAACGAGCACCAGGACGACGCGATGGACCGAGCCGAGATGCCTCGGTTGTGGCGCCCCGGCCGACGAGGCTCTCCGGGAACTGCTCGACGCCTGCCACGAGTGTGGATGCGACTTCTCGATGCGCCCGCCCCGCAGCTACGCCGAGCTTGAAGGGCTGACACCGCTCGATCTCGGCGCCGCGGCTGCGAATCGCCGCCGACGTCCGCGTTGGAGCGCCTCGGGGATCCTGTTCATCATGGTGCTCGCCGCCCTGGTGGTGCTGGCGGCGAGTCTCGATCCGGCATTCTCCCTGCGATGACGACGGCCTGATTCGCGTCGGGCCGATCCGGCTCCCCGAGCAGCGGTGGTTGCCCCGGACGCGACGTCGGGCGACGATGGCGCGTCTTCTCCGCCTCGACCGGACCTTCCCATGACCACCGCCGCTCCCTCCGCTCGCCTTGTGCCGGTGCTTGAACGCATCGACCGAAACCTCGATCACTCGATCGCGAGGCTTTGCGACTTCCTGCGCATCCCGAGCGTCAGCACCGACCCATCCTTCGACGGCGACGTGAAGCGGGCTGCGGAGTGGGCCGCGGTCCGGCTCCGCGAACTCGGCTTCGAAGCCAAGCTCGTCGAGACGCCCGGGCATCCGTTCGTGGTCGCGCACCATCCCGGCCCCGGCTCCGGCAAGCCGATCCTCTACTACGGCCACTACGACGTGCAGCCGCCCGATCCGGTCGGACTCTGGCGGCACGGCGCCTTCGAGCCGACGCTCGAGGACGGCCCGCTCGGCAAGCGCGTCGTTGCTCGAGGCGCCTGCGACGACAAGGGTCAGGTGATGACCTTCATCGAGGCCTTCCGCGCCTGGTGCGAAGTGCATGGCGGTCCGCCGGTTCCCGTCACGGTGATGCTCGAGGGCGAGGAGGAGTCGGGAAGTCCGAGTCTCGAAGGATTTCTGGCCGCCCATCGCGAGGCGCTCGCGGCAAGGGTCTGCGTCGTGTCGGACACCGGCATGTGGGACGATCGCACGCCGGCGATCACCACCATGCTCCGCGGGCTCGTCTACGAAGAGGTCCTGCTTCGCGGCCCGAGCCACGATCTCCACTCGGGCATGTACGGCGGCACGCTGGCCAATCCGATCAACGCCCTCACCGAGGTACTTGGCGCCCTGCACGACCGCGACGGCCGCGTGACGATCCCCGGCTTCTACGACGCGGTGATCGATCCGCCGAGCGAAGTGCTCGCGTCGTGGAGGACCCTCGGCTTCGACGACGCGGAGTTCCTCGCGTCGGCGGGGGTCAAGATCCCCCACGGCGAGCCGGGCCGAACCACCATGGAACGAATGTGGTCGCGGCCGACCTGCGACATCAACGGCATCTGGGGCGGATACGCCGGCAAGGGCGCGAAGACGGTGATCGCCGCGGAAGCCGGCGCGAAGCTCTCCTGCCGGCTCGTCGCCGGACAGGATCCCGAGACGGTGGCGAGATCGCTGCGGAAGTTCATCGAGGATCGCCTGCCGCCCGGCATCACCGCGGAGTTCCACCCGCACGGCTGCAACCCCGCGATCGCGGTCCCGGTCGACGGCGCCGAGATGCAGGCCGCGCTCGCCGGTCTCGAGGTCGCCTACGGCCGTCCGGCGGCGGTCATCGGCACCGGCGGCAGCATTCCCGCGGTCGGCGCCATCCGGCGGCACCTCGGGATCGACTCGATCCTCGCCGGCTTCGGTCTCGACGACGATCGGGTGCACTCTCCGAACGAGAAGTTCGAGGTGAAGTGCCTGCACGGGGGCATCCGCGCGCATGCCGCCATGCTCGAGTCCTTCGCCTCGATGACCTGAGCCGCGAACCTTCGGACGAACGCCCGGTGCGACGAACCGCGACGAACCTGCTGCGACGTTGGCGACTCGCGTCGGCGATCGCCGCAGCGCTCTCGGGCGCCGCGTGGGCCGACGTCTCGATCGTCCTCGAGCAGTTCGGAGTCGGCGACCACTTCCGACCCGGCGACTGGACCGCGATCAAGGTGCTCCTCGACAGCGACCGCACCACGCCGACGCCGGTGCGCATCGACTGGGAGATTCCCGACGCCGACGGCGATCTCGCCGTCTCGACCCGTTCGCTCGTGCTCGCGCCGGGCCAATCCGCCTCGCGCTGGATCTACGGTCGGCTGCCGCCCGCGCGATCGGCGGCGGAAGTCGAGGGCGCCGTCTTCTCGATTCGCGTGCACGAGGAGATCGACGGCGAGCGTGGGCCGGAACTCGGCATTGCCCGCGTCAGCGCGGCCACCGCCGCGGTCCCCGGGCGCGGCGTGGCGCTGGAACAGGGGCTCATCGGCCTCGCAGGCTCGGGCCGGCTCGGGCTCGAGGCGTACGAGACGCCACCGCCCGGACTCGCCTCGATTCCCTCGCTCAACGAGACGATCCGCCTCGCGTCGGGCATCGGCGCGGCTGGATTCCCCGACCGTTGGGAGGGCCTCGCGAGCTACGCCGCGATCGTGTGGGCCGGCGACGATCCCTCGACTCGGCCCACGGCGCTCGGACTCGACGAAGGCCGCGCGCTTCGCGAGTGGATCGAGCGAGGCGGGACCTTCGTCATCGTGCTTCCCGAAGCCGGCGATCCGTGGTCGCTCGGCGCGGCCGCATCGGGTT
>JBMSXH010000258.1:0-4359 GCA_049425445.1 Phycisphaerales bacterium
CTCGGCCTTCGCCTCCTTGACTTCGACCTCTTCCCACGAGGTCTCCTCGATCGGCAGATCCAGGTTGCCCTTGCTGACGACCAACGCCGTCGACTTCGCGAGTTCGTCCGTGATCGGCTCGGCGCGACCGCCGAGATGCTCGGCGAGGAAGGTCTCCGCGACGGCCTGGAAGGCGATGTTGTTCTCCGGCTTCGCGAAGCCGTGGCCCTCGTCGGGATAGAGGACGTAGGTGACCGGAAGATTCTTGGCCTGCATCGCCTTCACGATCTGATCGCTCTCGGGCTGCTTGACCCGCGGATCGTTGGCCCCCTGCCCGATGAGCAGCGGCTTCTTGATCTCGTCGACCTGCGTGAGGGGGCTCATGTCGCGCAGCTTGCGGCGACCCTCCGGCGTGCGGTGGTCGGCGACGCGCTTGGCGAACATCTCGATCATCGGCGCCCAGTAGGGCGGCAGCGAGTTGAGCAGCGTGATGAGGTTCGACGGGCCGACGATCGCCACCGAGGCCGCGAAGACGTCGGGCGTGAAGGTGACGCCCGCGAGCGCCGCGTAGCCGCCGTAGCTGCCGCCGAAGATGCCCACCCGATCGCGGTCGGCGATGCCGTTGGCGACCGCCCACTCGACGGTGTCGATCAGGTCGTCGTGCATCGCGTCGGCCCATTCGCCGTCGCCGGCGTTGACGAACGCCTTGCCGAAGCCGGTCGAGCCGCGGAAGTTCGGCGAGATCACCGCGTAGCCGCGGTTCGCGAACCACTGGTGGTACGGGTTGTAGCCCCAGGAGTCGCGCGCCCACGGTCCGCCATGCACCATGAGCACCGTCGGCAGCGGCTCGTTCGGCTTGCCGTCGCCGTCGGGATCGCTCCACTTCGGCAGCGAGACGTAGCCCGGCAGCGTCAGGCCGTCGCGGGTCGGGATCTCGATGCCGTGCATCGGCACGAGGGGAAGTCCCTCGAGCGCGTCCTTGCTGGTGAAGAGACGCGTCGCGCTGCCCGCGTTGCGGTCGTAGAGATAGAAGACCGTGGGCCCGGCATCGCCGCGGAAGGAGACGATCCACTTCGAGTCGTCGAGCGAGCGGCTGCCGATCCCGATCTCGCCCTCCTGCAGGGTGCGGAGGTAGTCGAGGTCCTTCCGCATCGCCTGGTCGAGGACCGTCCACTCCGGCTTGAGGTACGTGCTCGCGACCGCCTCGATCTCGTCGGTGATGGGGTCGACGAGCGCGCCGGAGATGTCGGCCTTCGTTCCCTCGAAGATCACCTCGGTCTTGCCGGTCGCGAGGTTGCGGACCGTGAGCGCCGACTTGTCGCGGCCTCGGCTGTCGACCACGAAGAGCCGCTCGCCCTTGCGGTCGAGCCCCACCGATCGCGTGCCCATGGTGTCTTCGAAGGGCACGGTGTCGAAGGGCGTGAACTCCGTGCCCTCGACCATGAACGAGGCGAGCGAGCCGTCGGGGTTCATCTCCGAGACGAGCCGCACCCGCATCGCGTCGTCGAGGGTCACATCGGCGAAGCGCGGGTTCTCGAAGAGCAGCGTGCGCTCGCCGGTCGCGGCGTTCACCAGATGGATGTCGTGGAACTGCGGATTGCGATCGTTCAGTCCGATCGCGAGGGTGTCCGGAAAGTCGCGGCTGACGTGGGCGATCTGCGCGGCGACGCCGTCCATCGGGGTGAGGTCGATCTCCTCGCCGGTCGCGAGGTTCACCGAGTACGCCCGCCAGTTCTCGTCGCCGCCGCGGTCCTGCAGATAGACCAGGTGGGTCGAGTTCGGCATCCAGAAGTACTGCCGGACGCCGCGATCGGTGTCCTTGGTGACCGCCTTCGCCGCCGCGAGATCCCCCGCCGGCGCCACCCACACGTTGAGCACGCCGTCGAGCGGGGCGATCCACGAGAGCTGCAAGCCATCGGGGCTCACCTGCACGCCCGTGCGATCCGGATTTCCGAACAGCGTGTCCCGCGGGATGAGCGGCACCGAATCGGGACCGTCCGCGGCCAGGGCGGGACCACTCACGAGGAGCGTCCCAACGAGCATCGGGGCGAGCGAGCGAGAGAACGAGGTCGGCGAACGCATCGGGGAATCTCCGGGTCTCGGCGGAGGCACAGGAACTCGGCGCGGATTGCCGAGGCGCGGGGCCGAGGTATTGGGAAGCGAATGTTCATGGTTGCGGCGGAACGGGAGGGTATCCGATGGGATCTGCGGCACGGCGGTCGCCGGAAGGTCGCCTTTCCGCCGAAACGAACTGGACTCCCCGCTCCCGCGGTCCATCCTGTGGTGTCTCGGTCTCCGACCTGACGCGACCGCCCCCTGCTCCCTCGCACCTTGGTCACGCCATGCCTGATTTCACGTCGATCCGCTCGCGCCGCTCCGTCCGCACGGCCCTGTCGCTTGCCGCGATGCTCGTCGGCGCGAGCGCCGCGCCCGCCGGCGCGACGGTGCTCATCCAGAACACCGCGGCGGCGTACAAGACCGGCGGCTCGACCTTCGGCGGGAACGATGTGAAGGCGTATCTCTTCACGACCGGCTCGACCGCCTTCGACTTCGGCTCGATCGAGATCCTGTTGACGAACACCACTCCCGGCACGTCGGTGGCCGTGGCGGCGCAGTTCGAGATCCGCGCGGTCTCGGGCGGAGTGCCTGGGAGCGTGCTCGCCTCGTCGGCGGTGATCAACACTTCCGTCACGCAGCAGTACACGTGGCAGACCTTCACGCTCACCTCGGCCTTCACCCTCGCGGCCAACACCTCCTACGCGCTGGTGATGACCGGCCCAAGCCTCAACTCGATCGTCAGGTGGGGCAACACCGATCCCTCTTCGACGCCGACCGGCTCCTTCGGCTATGCCGTCAGCGGTGCCGTCGGCAGTTCCGATGGCGGCAGCACCTGGTCCTCCGCGGGCGACTCCAACGCCTTCATCCTCAACGCCATGCCAAGCGCCGTGCCGGGCGGCGGCGGAGCCGCACTGCTGGGAACGCTGCTCCTCCGCACTCGTCGGCGGCGGTGAGACGTCGCGAGCGCCACGCGCTCCCTTGCCGCGCGTGCCGCGATCGGCACCTCGAACTCACTCCGGCTTCGCGACCGGGTTCGCGCCGCCGGGGGCCGTGGGCGTGGTCGCCGACATCGTCGGATCCCACGCACATCGGAACCCTTGATGCTCGGTCGAGGTGTCGGGGGTGTTGCCGCGCCGCGCGCTTGGCCGGTAGCTCGAGCAGTAGCTCGGGTGGCAGAGGAACGAGCCGCCGCGGATGACCCGCTCCGGCACGCCCGGGCTGTTGGGATTCCACGCCCCCGACGCGTCGGCCGGTCCCTTGGGATTCTCGACCGGCTTGCCGCCCGCCTCGCGGATCGACTTCGCGTAGGCATCCGCGCGGTACCAGTCGCTGCACCACTCCCACACGTTGCCGGCCATGTCGAAGAGGCCGTAGCCGTTCGCCGGGAAGCTCTTGACCGGCGCACTCCGCTCGAAGCGATCGACGACGAGGTTCTTCGTCGGAAAGACTCCCTGCCACGAGTTGCACTGCGGCGTCGATTCGCTGTAGGGCTCGGCGCCCCAGACGAACTCGACGCCCGAAAGACCGCCGCGGGCTGCGAACTCCCACTCGGCTTCGGTCGGCAGGCGCTTGCCCGCCCACGCCGCGTAGGCCGCGGCGTCGTCCCACGAGACGTGCACCACCGGCAGGTCGTCCTTGCCGTCGATTGAACTTCCCGGTCCCTGCGGATGGCGCCAACTCGCGCCGGGGGTCCACGTCCACCATTGGTCGATGCCCCGCGCCTGATCGACGTCGCTCGGCGGCGTGAAGACGAGGCTTCCCGCGACGAGCAGTTCGTCGGGCGGCTTCGGCCTGCCCGGCGGCACCTGCTTCTTCAACTCCTCCCAGTCGGGCTTGCGTTCGGCGGTGGTGACGTAGCCGGTCGCCTCGACGAACAAGAGGAACTGCGCGTTGGTCACCTCGGTCTCGTCGATCCAGAACGGATCGAGCTTCACCAGATGCGCCGGCCGTTCAGCGGGCCACGCCTCGCGCGAATCCGAACCCATCATGAAGACGCCGCCGGGAATCGACTTCATTCCGCTCGGCGCGACCGTCGACGGTTCCGCGCGCCCCGCCACCGGCGCCTGACCGGTGGCCGGGGCTTCCCGCCACCAGGGCGAAGCCACCACGACCAGAACGACGCACGCTCGAAGGCCGGTCGCCACCGGCGATCGCACTCGGTGCAACTCGCAGCCGCCTTCACGACGCCGGCCGGTCGATCGGCGCCACGCCGTGGCGTCATCGAAGTCATCGGGTGAAGTCGCGTCAGGCACCGCGCGAGTATACGGGTGCACTTGAGCCGATCCCCGTGCGTGCCGATTCGACCGATCGCCGATCGTTGCT
>JBMSXH010000259.1:0-4353 GCA_049425445.1 Phycisphaerales bacterium
TCGCCCTGTCGATCGCGATGTCGTTCGTCGCCGGCGCCTTCGCCCAAGGAACCGGCGGCAACTTCCCCGACCCCCGCAGCGGTCCGAAGGTTGCGGAGTGGCTCGAGGTGGTTTCGGCGGACGCGTCGCCGAACTCGCCGGCGTGGGCGCTTCACGCCGCCTACCTCGAGCGCGTCGCCGCGGTGCGGGACGGCGAGATCGAGGCGTGGCTCGCGGATGCACGGGACAAGGGCAATGCCTTCGCCGGCGACGACCCCGAGGCGGCGGTGCAGCGTTCGAGGAAGCGTGCGGCTTCGCAGCGTCGGCTGGTCGAGCGCCTCGGCGTGCTCGAGACCAACTTCTGGAACGAGGTCGCCGACGCGCTCTCGCTCGACGCCGGTCAGCTCGCGCTCCTGCAGGCGCGCGGCACGCGGGAGCGGGCGCTCGACCTGCGGATCCGCCAGAGCTTTGGGGGCGGCTCGGAGCCGGTCGATCTCGCCGAAATCCTCGCCCGGCTCGAGGCCGATGCCGAGGAGTCCGCTGCGATCCGCGCGGCGCTGGCCGACCACGATCAGCGATTGACCGAGGCGTTGCGAGGCGCGATGGACGAGCAGCTCGACGTGCCCCTGAAGATCGCCGAGTCGGTCGCGGCTCGCGCTGCGGCGCGGGCGGCGGCGCAGGAGCAGATGGTCGCCGAGGCCGAGGCGGCGGCCGCGGAAGGCCGCCCGGCGATGGCGATCGAGGCGGGCGGCGAACTGTTCGCGGGCGATCCCATGCTCGACTCGATCATGGCGGCCGGCGCTTCGAGGTCGATCGTCCTGCAGCAGGTCGAGAGTCTCGCGCGGCTGCAGGGTCTCGTCGCGGACGAACGGCTCAACGCGCTGCTCGTGGGCCTTCGACTCGTGCCAGGCGACGGCATGGGGACCTTCTTCAAGAACTCGATCGATCCTCGGATCCGGTCCGGCGAGATCTCCGCCGAACAGGCCGCGGAGGTCGACGCGATCCGTGCTGACCACTTCCGCGAACGCGTGGCGATGGCGTTCGAGTACGCCCGCGAGGACGCTCGGACCGAGCCGGTGTTCGCGATGACCTTCGGCGAGACCGGCGAGATGCAGCCTCCAGCCGAGCAGCGCCTCGACGTGCTTCGCCGCGAACTGACCTCGACGCTTCCCGATCGAACCCGCGCTCGGCTTGCCTCGATCCTCGACATGGACTCGATCGCGAAGTCCGGGGCGGTCGTCGGTCGCCTGGGGCGGGCGGGAGGCGCGGGTCGCGCCGCGATCGCGATCGGCGAGGCGATGCCGCCGCAGGCGATCACCTTCACGGCGGTGTCGGTCGTGTCGGCGCTCGACGTGGAGGGTGGCGCCGGCGTCGCGATGGAACTCTCCGGTCCGATCTCGATCTCGTTCGCCGGCGAGGGCGGCATGGCGGTGCTCGGCGGGCGCCCCGCCGCGCCGCCGCTCCGCGCGATGGACCAGCGTCGCTTCGCCACCATGCTCGCCGACGCCGAGGCCGATGCGGCGCTTCGCGACATCGCCGAGCAGATCCGCCGCGACACCGCGGAGTCGTTCGATGAGATCGTTCGGGATCTCGAAGCGCAGTTGGAGGCTGCGGCGGAACGGCGTCGCCAGTCCGAGCAGCCTTCGCCGGCGGTCTTCGTCCTCGGGCGAGGCGAGGCCGACCTTCCGACGGTCGACGCGGCGGTGCGTCGTTGCCTCGAGGCCGATCGCATCATGTTCGACTCGCTCGAGGCGGTGCTGGGTGAGCAGTCGGCGGAGACGCTCGCGATGTGGCGTGATGCCCGGGCGATCGAGCTCCTCTCGATCGCGGCCGGCCTGCGCGAGAATGCGGGTCTTCAGTTCGGCTTCGTGTTCTCGCCGTGGCAGGGCAAGCATGCTGCGATCGATCTGCTCGAACTCGCGATCGGCTCGGTGCCGGAGGCGATGCGCGACGCGGGCGTGCGAGCCGCGGCGGCCCGGGAACTCCTGGCGCAACGGCAGGCCGTGGAGACGTACTGGAGCGAGCAACAGTCGATCCGTCCCGAGCTCAAGGCCGCCCGCGACGCGGTCTTCAACCGTGCTCCGCCGGTGCCAGGTGCCGTCGTCGATCCCGCGGTCGCGAGCGATGAGTCGCTGGCCCGCCATCGCGAACTCGCGAAGGCGGAGGCTCGACGCGAGGAGTCGGATCGGCGCGTGCGGGAGGCGATGAAGTCGAGCCTTGCGAGGGTCGAGCAGGCGATGCCGCCGGAGGCGTCTCGGTCGTTCCACGCCGAGGTGCGTCGCGCGGCATGGCCGGATGTCGTGCCGTCGATGCCGGCCCTCGACGGCATGAACGCGGCGATGCGGATCGTCGCGGCGGACGAGGCCGCGATGGGGCGGCTCGCCGAGATCGAGGAGGCGTATCTCGCCGAGAGCGAGGCGTTGTTCGAAGGGCTCGATGGGCTGGCGCTGCCCACCGCAAGGCGCGACGCCAGCAACGAGGGGCCGGGCGGCTTCTCACCGGAGCAGATGCAGCGGTGGGAGAGCATTTCCGGTCGGCTGCGGTTCCGGCATCGGGAACTCGACTACGAGACGGTGCTCGCGTTGCGGGCGCTCGTCGGCCCCGAACAGGCGTCGCGCATCGAATGGCCGCGGGGCAGCGGGTCCCGCGGCCCGACCTTCTCGTTCATCGGGGGGTGAGCGGAAGGCCGGCGATTCCTGCGGAGCGACCCGCGACTCACCCGCGGCGCCAGCACTCCGGCACGTCTCCGGCGCAGGCGACGATCCGCGAGCGGATGCCGCCGCGGCCGCGCCACTCGGTGACGACCTGAAGCCAACGCGGGCTCATGCCCTGCGCGAGGTCGTCGCGGATGCGGTTGGTGACCGCCTCGTAGTAGATGCCCTCGTTGCGGAAGCTCTGGCAGTAGAGCTTGAGGCTCTTGAGCTCCACGCACACCGCCGCCGGCTCGTAGCGGAAGGTGATGGTGCCGAAGTCGGGATGGCCGGTCTTCGGGCAGACCGACGTGAACTCCTCGTTGACGTGTTCGATCACGAACGGCTCGTCGGAGGGGCTGTCGAAGTACTCGAGGAGCGAGGCGTCTGGCATGGCGTGGTGATCGGAGTTCGGATGCGGGCGACGATGGTCGCGGAGGGTAGCCGAGGAGCGCGAGCGGTCGCGGAGATCGACGGACCCGTCAGCCTTCGGGAAGCAGGCGCCCGGTCATGCGAGGCACGAGCGGGAACGCCTCGAGGTACTCGTGCAGGCTGCGAAGGGTGACCCGCTCGATCCGCGCGAGCTCCTCTTCGAGCGTCGAGTACTCGCGGCCGACCGTCCAGTTGGCGCCGAGCCGATGCATGCGGCCCGAGGGGCGCTCGCCGGCGAGGGTGACCGAGGTGGCGACCTTCGCGCGGCTGCGCACGAGGTCCTCGTCGGTGAGGCTTTCGGAGAAGGCGGCGAGTTCGCGGCGAACGACCGCCTCGACCTCCTCGTGGGCCTCGGGATCGCAGACCCAGTGGACGCTCATCTCGCCGACGCCGTCGCGTGGATCGAACGACGCATCGGCCTGCTCGGCGAGCCCGGTCTCGACGAGGGACCAGAAGAGCCGCGAGCCCTCGCTGTCGCCGAGGATCTGCGCGACGAGCGACGCCTCGTAGCGGCGCGGGTCGAGCAGATCGACCGCGGGCATCTGCATCACGCCGTAGGCCGCGGCGAGCTCGGGGCGCCGCAGGGTGAAGTCGCCGGAGCCGGGCGCGAGCGCCGGATGTTCGCGCTTCGCGCCCGAGGGCGTCCACGACGAGCAGGCCGCGGCGACACGCTCGCGGAACTCGGCGAAGTCGACGTTGCCCGCCGCGGCGACCGCGACCGAGTCGCTCGCGTAGCGCAGCGCGAAGTAGCGCCGCATCGCCTCGACCGGAAGCTTCGAGATCGTCTCGGTGGTGCCGAGCACGCGGAAGCCGAGCGGGTGGTTGCGGAAGTACCGCTCGCCGGCCTCCTCCATCAGCACCCAGTAGGGCTGATCGGCGTACATCGCGATCTCCTCGAGGATGACGCCGCGCTCCTCCTCGAAGTCCGCCTCGCGAAGCGCCGGGCGGAGGATGTCCGCGAGCACCTCGGCGCCCTGGAGGATCGACTCCGGCAGGCCCGAGGCGTAGTAGACGGTCATCTCGTGGCTGGTGAAGGCGTTGTGATCGAGGCCGAGGTCGTCGAGCTCCTCGGAGGTCTCGACCGGCCCGCGGCGATCGCTGCCCTTGAAGACCATGTGCTCGAGGAAGTGGCTGACGCCCATCTCCTCGGGTCGTTCGTCGCGGGTGCCGGTGCGGACGAAGAAGCCGACCGCCGCGGTCGCTGCCGAGGGATCGGTCTCGGCGAGGAGCGTGAGGCCGTTGGGAAGGACGT
>JBMSXH010000260.1:0-4343 GCA_049425445.1 Phycisphaerales bacterium
CCGAGATGGCGCGGCTTGCCGCCGAGGACCGCACGCACTTCCACGACCGGGTGATCCTCGTCTCGCCTGGGGGCTACGGCGACGCAACGGACGGCTGGCGACGCCACGCGCGGGACGAGGCCGAGTGGATCGCGACGTCGGGTGCGATTCGCCTCGAGCATGAACTCGCCCATCACGCCACGCACCGACTCCTCGGGTCGTATCGCCTGCATCTGCACGACGAGCTTGTCGCCGACTTCATGGGGTTCACCGCGGCGCTGGGCACCTTCGACGCAGCGCTCTTCCTCGAATGCCTCGGCGTGCCGCAGGCGATGAACGAACCCGTGCCGCAGCACGCCCGCTTCCGCCACTACCTCGGCGATCTCGAGGAACGCGATCTGCCGGCGCTGCGGGCGCTCGTCGCCAGCGCCGCCGCGAACCTCGAGCGCTTTGCGGGCCTCGTGCCGAAGGGCACACCACGGCTCGCGCTGCTTCTCGCGATCGCCCGCGCTGGAATCGTCGAGCTCGCGGCGAACGACTGGCCCGACCGGGCGAGCCTTTCGCTGCAGCACTCGGGAGGACGCGGGTGACCAACGGCTCGTCGCCGCCGACCCACGCCACGCGACGGCTCCTCGAAGCGGTCGATCCGCGAGCGGAGGTGGCGGTCGCCTTCCACCTGCCCTCGGTGCGGCGCGTCGCCTCGGATGAACAGGTCCGCGGCATGTTCTTCCTCGGGCCGAACGAACCGCTCGACTCGATCGAGGCGATCGCGATGGTGCCCGGTGGCGCCGCGGTCCTGCGTTCGGACGGCACGGTCGAGCTTCCCCCGCAGTGCCCGTTCGCGTCATCGCGCGGCGAGAGCCTGCTCGCCGCGCACGCCCGCGAACTGGAGGCGCTCGGCGACATGGGATCGCTCTGCATCGGCCTCGGTTCGATCGGGTCGCTGCCGCCGGTCGCGCTGGCCCTCGACTACGACGATCGCCCCGAGGGCGCCGTGGCGCAAGGCGCCGCGATCTTCGCCCGCGAGCCGCGCGGCGAAGGGCTCGACCTGCTTGCGGCGGTCGGCGCCCGATTCGGAACGATCGAGCGTCTTGCCGACGGTCGGGTGCGCTGCGAGGTCGAGAACCGCCTCGCTGCCCACTTCGATGCGGCACGGCTCTGCGACTACCAACGCACCACGAACTGCAACCGCTTCTTCCTGATGCACGGCTCGGCGAGCGGCGACCTCGAGCAGGGACTCGAGGCGGCGACGCGCGCGCGGATCGCCGCAGGACGAGCGCGCCTCTCGAAGGCGGTCGTCGAACTGGCCCACCGCGCGATCGACGAGGGCCTCGCCCTCGCGATGCGCCCGCCCGGAAGCGCGACGACCAAGCCCTACGGCGACCTCGTGCCTCTGGGATTCCTCGGTCTTGCCCTCGATCGCATCGTGCGGGCCGGCGGCGAGCACGCGCCAGCCGCCGCAGAGGCGCTCTCCACGGTCCACCGCCATCTCGAAACGCATCGCGTCGACGGATGCTGGCCCTACGCGCGAGGTTCGATCGCGACCTCGACCGACACCGCGCTCGTCTCGCTCGCCGGCGTCGCGGCCGATCCCGCTTCGCTCGAGCGATTCCGAGGCGTGCTGGGCGGCTACGTGCCGCAGCGGGTGAGCGAGACCGGCGGCGACGGCGCGATGAAGCGTTCGGCCGCGACCGTCCACTGGGAGGAGGAGGACGTCCCCACCACCGCCCTGCTCGAAGCGCGGCGACTCGACGACGGGCTCGCGCCGTCGATCGGGGCGCGGTGGTTCCTCGCGCGGTATCCCCGCTGGAGCGGCCTCTACTTCACGACGCCGACCCTCGGGCTCTGGGCGATGGCGCGGTTCGCGGCGAGGCTCGAGCGGTGGAACGACACGTCGCCCGCCGGCGATGCGGCCGCCGCGAACGAGCGTCGCTTCGATCTCGACGAACTGCGCGAGGTGGTGCGCACGACGCTCCTCGCCCATCGACACGAGGGCGGCTTCGGCCGATTCGATCCGGTGCTCGCGAACGGCTTCGCGGTGCTGGCGATCGATGAGTTGGGGCTCCTCGACCGCACCGCCGCCGCGGCCCAGCTGCGGGTGCTCGACGCGTGGGAGGCGCCTCGCGGGGTCGAGACGCCGTTCCATTCGACGATCGCGCACCCGACGCCGGGAACGATCGAGGACCTCTTCAGGCAGTCGGCGCTGCCCGCCTCGGACGATCTCCACGGGCGACGCCATCAGGCGAGCCTCTACGAGGATCCGCATCGGCTCGTCGTCGCGGCGATCGCGTGCCTCGCGCTCCATGCCGACGCCGATCCCGCAATCAAGGGTCGGCTCGATCCGCCGAAGCCCCATCGCTTCCGCGTGTCGATGGCGGCCGACGAGTCGGCGATCCCGGCGGCGCTGCGACACGTGCGTCCCTACGCTGAACCGCCTCCCACTCCATCGCGTTTCGGCGGTCCAGGGGTGATGGCGGCGCGGCGATGCACGCTCGTCGACGCCATGCGGTCGACGATGCGGCGCCTCGGACCACGGCTCGTCACACCCGCGGCGGAGGCGCGGGTGCTCGCCTCGATCTCGGAGGTCGCCGACGAGGCGCTCGGCGCCTCGACCTTCGGGGTCGAGGTGCGGCTGCACGACGGCGACGATCGGATCGACTTCCTCTGGTGCGCGGCGCGGGCCTACCACAACCTCGCGAGCCTGCACGAACTGCCTGCGGAGTCCTTTCGCGCCGCGCGCCTCGCGAGCCTCTGGGATGCCGAGCCCGGCGAGACGCGCCCGCCGATCGCCTTGATGGACTCGATCTGGTTCGAGTTCGATCTCGACGACACGTTGCCGCCAACGACACCACCCGCCTTCTTCTTCGGCCCGAGCGATCTGCAGCTGCGGCTCGTCGAGGGGCGCCACGGCCCCCGCGTGGTGGCGGCGACGCTCGCGCGCCTCGCCCGGTCGTTCGGGCTCGATGGAGCGATCGCCAAGGAGGCCCGCGCCTCGATCGACGCGATCGAGTCGCTTCCGGAGGATCTCTTGGTCTTCCAGACCGGCCTGATGCTGCCGCGCGACGGCGCGCCGCTGCGGCTCTGCTTTGTCGATCGAGAGGGCGAGGCGTTCGATCGCCTGATCGCGGGGCTGGCGGATGCCGGGCTCGATGCCGCCGTCGCGGCCAAGGCCCGCGAGCTCGCGGCGGTCGCGCGAGAGTGCGGGTTCCACACCTCGCCGTGTGTGGACTTCGTCAAGGGCCGGTTGTCGAGCCGGATCGGCCTCGAGTTCCATCGGCCTCGGCAGCCGCGAACCAGGTCATCGCTCGACCAGCTCGCCGAGGCGATCGTCGCGGTCGGCGCCGCCGATGCCGATCGCACCGCCGACTTCCTCGCCGCGGAGGGATGGGACGAGCTCGACGCGAACGGCGGGTGCAACCGCGTCGTCGCGCATCTCAAGTGCCTGCTCCGCCCCGCCCAAGCAGGCGTTCCCGACGTGGTCCATCTCGACGCGAAGGGCTACCTCGGACTCAACCGCTCGCGACGCCCCAAGCCGATGCGGAACGCCTGAGCGCAAGGCCCCCTCGGCGCTCGGTAGCATCGGCGGCATGGCACGCACGGTGAAGCCCCGGACCGAGACACCGGCATTCGACCAGCTCCACCTCGCGCTGACGGGGCCGGCGCTCGAGCTTGCCGACGCTGCGAATCGCCTGATCCACACCGCCTTGCCGCACGGTCCCTCGTCCCGGGCCTGGACCCGCGTGTACGGCGTCGACAAGATGCTCGCCTGGAAGATCATGCGCCTGTGCGAGGCGATCGACCTTCCGGGTGTGCTGGGCCATCTGCCCGGGCGCAGCGGTCTCCGCGTGCTCGTGCAGCGGCTTCGGCAAGGCGGCTGCGACGAGGCGGAGGTCGCGGCGTTCGAACGGGCCGCCCTTCACCTCTGGGACGAGCTCGAGACCCATCGTGTGAGCCGAAACGCCATGGCGACCCTGGCCGTCGGCGCGCTCGATTCGCCGGCGCAGATCCGCGCAAGGCTTCGCGATCGGCGCACCACGCGCCTCGCCAGCGAACGAATCTGGGGAGTCTCGGCGTCGGTGAGGGTGTCGACCTACCTGCTCGCGCCTGCACGGACGCCCGACATGATCAGCCTTGCGCAGATCACGATCATGGATGGGCTACGGATCCTTCGTCGCGGCGAGCCATGGTGCGTCTTCAGCCCGAGCGTGAACTACCCGGTCTCGGACCCCGATCTCGAGGCCGCGCCGCCCGACGGCGAGGTCGTCTCGGGAGCGGACGAGTCCGGCGGCCCCCTCGTCCGCCACGATCCGCTCGGCCCGCTGGTCTCCGAGTTGTGCGACGACCTCGGCCGAAGCGCCATCGCC
>JBMSXH010000261.1:0-4317 GCA_049425445.1 Phycisphaerales bacterium
AGAAGTCGACGAGCACCGGCTGACCGGCCTGCATCGCCTCGGACTCGAAGTTGGAGTCGGTGAAGTGGATGGTGTTGGGGCTCGCCATGGGTTCGGGTCTCCCTGATTCGGGTCTTGGATGCGCGGAGCGTGCCGCGGGGGTGCGGATGGTAACGCTCCGAGCCTTCGCTCGACGCTCGTTCCAGAGTCGCCGACCTGCGTCCTCTTCCGTCGATGCCGCCGCGACTCGAGTCGGATCGGCGGCTCGCTGAGAGCCCGCCCAGACGGCTCGGGTTCCGAAGCCGTTGCAGCGGCCCCGCGAGGAACCGATCGTCGGCGTTGGGTTCATGACGCAGAACGATCGCGATCGATCCAAGCCCCGGCCCGCAGGCACGTCACTCCGGCACCAGTTCGCCGAACGATCGGCCCCAACGGCGTCGCCGCCGGTCAGAGCGCAAGCCGTGTCGCCTTCAGGATCGCCCGCGCCACCTCGAGTCCCTGTCGCGTCTCGGCGACGTCGTGGGTTCGGATGATCCTCCCGCCCGCCGACCACGCGGCGACGGCCGCGACGACCGAGCCGGGAACCCGTTGAGCCGGATCCGACGTGCCCGAGACCGCGCCGATGAAGCTCTTGCGGCTCGCTCCCACGAGCACGGGCCGGCCGAGCGATGCCAACTCGCCGAGCCTCGCGATCAGGGCGAAGTTCTGTTCGACCGACTTGCCGAATCCAAGGCCCGGATCGATCGCGATCGAGCGGGGATCGACGCCGGCCCCTTCGGCGATCGAGATCCTTGCCAGCAGCGCGGCCTGCACCTCGCCGACGACATCGCGGTACTCGGGCGGCTCGGCGTAGCGATCGCTGAAGGAGTCCGCGGGCGGCGGCGCGAGACGGTGCATCAGGACGACGCCGCAGGATCGCGCCGCCGCGAGCCCAAGGATCGACGGATCCTCTTCACCGGCCGAGACGTCGTTGACGATCTCGGCACCGGCGTCGATTGCCGCCTCCGCGACGGCGGCGAGCGTCGTGTCGATCGAGATCGTGACGTCGCCCTGGCGACGGATCGCCTCGATCACCGGCACGACCCGGCGGATCTGCTCCGCCGCGTCGATGCGCGACGCTCCGGGCCGCGTGCTCTCGCCTCCGACGTCGATGATGGACGCGCCCGCGTCGATCATGGCGAGCGCTGCTTCGGCGGCCCGCGCCGGATCGAGGTGCAGCCCGCCATCGGAGAACGAGTCCGGCGTCGCGTTGACGATGCCCATGAGAACCCACGGCTCGAGCGGAAGACCACGCCCGCGAACGCTCCAGACGCTCGCGGCGGACCCGAGGTCGCCGGGATCGACCTGCGACGGAGCAGCTCGACTCACGGCGACTCATCCGACGCGTCTGCGCCTGCTGGCCCGGACGCTCCTGCCCCACGCATGAAGCCCTCGAGAATCTGGTCGTAGCCGAGTCCAATCACGCCCGCCGGAAGCACCAGCGAGGTCTCGACCGAGCCCGGACGAACCGTGAGCCCGAACGCGACCGGTTCGATGTTCGCCGGGATGTCGGGCAATGCCGCCTCGCCGCCGCCGGGCACCATGCGGGCGACCTGCTTCAGGAGCTTTCCGAACTGCCCGACGCCGATGAAGCCGACCGCCTGCGCTCCCGTGGGGAGCCAACGCCGCAACGCCCGCACCGCGCCGTCCCGATCAAGCCCCGGACCGCCGCCGGCCGCGGCTTCGATCGCTCGGCCGAGCACGTCCGGACGCTGACTGAAGGTCACCACCGACCACGAGCCGCCGGCGGGCTCGAGGAAGCCGTTGAGACCGCGACTCCCGAAGGCGATCTGCCACACCAGCTGCCGCTGAGCAAGGTCGACCGCGCCAATCGCGCCCGGCTCGCCGCCGGGGATCGCCATCTGCGAGACCTCGAACGCGTCGACTTGATCGCCGTTCTTGAGCGTGCGGTCGCGCTCGAAGGCGCCCTTCCATCGCAGGCCCGCCGCGTCGCCCGCGGCGGCCAGCACGCCCGTCTCGATCACCTGGCGAAGGGCCGCCGGATCGTCCGCCTCGATCGCCAGGGCCGCGTCGTTGAAGAAGCCGCCCGCAGCGACGCCGAGCTTGCTGGGGTAGATCGCCAGTTGGACCTTGCGGAGGTTCGCTGCGACGTCGAGCCACAGGCCTTCGGGCAGGCCCGCCAACTCCGCGAAGGTCCGCAACGTCCCCACGCCACCGATCGCCGCGAGGTCGAGCGAACCGGCGAGATAGAACGGAGCGCCCGGAACGCGATCGAGCGACGCCTGGCCCAACGAAGCATTCGCGACCATCTCACCCAGCGGTGATTCCGGCGCGAGCTTCGCGAAGGTGCGGACCGCCACGCCCAGCGGATCGACATCGATCGCGACGAGACCGTCGGTGAGGGACTGCTCGAAGGCGACTCGCCACCGCTCCGCGGCCTCCGCGTCGTAGCCCGGCGGCGGTTCGAAGTCGGCGGGCATCGCGGCACGCCCCTGCTTGGCGAGATCGCGCATCGCGGCCGGTCCGCCCCACGCGATCACGTCGAGCTCGTCCCACGCGGCGCCCATGCGCTCGCGAAACGGCGCGGCAAGTCCGCCCTTGGCGGCGTAGCCCTCGGCCGCGGCAGCATCGGTGGAGAGCAGGACATGGCCAGCGAGCGATCGGGCGAACCAGATCGATCCGCCTGGACCCCGATGCGCGTTCGCGCCTGCATCAGGCGCGGCTTCGAAGTTGCCCGCAAGAAACGCTGCGGGGTCCTCGGTCGGCACGAGCAGTCGTACGGCGCCGGCAGCGCCGGACTCGTCCGCCGCCGGCCACCACGCGACGAGCGAGCCTCGATCCTCGACGGCCACCGCGATCCCGAGCCGCGCCTTGATCTGATCGATCGGCCGGCCGATCACTGCGGTGCCCGGACGATCCATGCGCTCGAGGCACTGCTGCAAGTCGTCGTTGAGCCGCTTGAGGCTCGGCACGCAGACGAAGCCCGCGGCGTCGGGCGGAACCAGTTCGAGCGCCCGGTCGAGCGCCTTCTGCGTGAAGGGCTGCGAGACGGCGACCGACGGGACGAAGGCGACCGCCAACGCGATCCACGTGAACCGAAGTCTTCCGCTTCGAACCATCGATCGTCTCCAACAGGGCCAGCCGCGGGACGCGAGCCGTCGCGCGATGTGAACTGTAGGAGAGGCCCGGTCAGAGCTCCGGTGGAGTGTCAGGTTTCCCGCCGACGGGTCTCGCGTCGGTCGTCAGCCAGCGCTCTTCGCGGCGGGCGCCGACGCCGCAAGCGCCTTCTCGATCGCCTCGGCGAGCTCCTTCGAGTCGGGCTTGGTGCCGGAGCCCCAGAAGGCGATCGGCTGGCCGTCGCGTCCGACGAGGTACTTCGAGAAGTTCCACCCGGGAAGCTTCCCGGTGCGGGTTCCGAGGAACTCGTAGATCGCACACTGATTCGGCCCGGCCTTGACGCCCGACTTCGCGAGGATCGGGAAGGTGACCTCGTAGCGGCTCGTGCAGAACTCGCGGATCGCCTTCGCGTCGGCGAGCTCCTGGCCGCCGAAGTCGCCGGACGGGACGCCGATCACGACCAGCCCCTGATCCTGGTGCTTCTCGAAGAGCGCCTGCAGGCCCTCGTACTGCGGGGTGTAGCCGCAGCGGCTTGCGACGTTCACGACGAGGACCACCTTGCCGGCGTACTGGTCGAGCTTGGCCGGCTCGCCCTCGAGGGTCTTCGCGTCGATCGAGTACAGGCTCACGTTCTTCCACTTCTCCACGAGTTCGGGGCTTTGCGGGGCATCCTGCGCACAGGCGACGAGGCTCGAAACGCAGCTCGCGGCGAAGGCGACGACGGAAGCGAAGGGTCGGGTGAGGGTCATGATCCGTGGCTCCTGGTTGCGAACCCCCCGGTTCGGACGGGTCGATTCTGGAGATTCGTCACCGGGGCCCGATCCGCCAACGGGGATCGTCACCGCACTCGCTTCATGGGCAACACGATCACCTGCGGCTCGGGGGCGGGCTCGCCCTCCTTCGCGGGGCGGGGTCTCTCCTGCACCCGGACGGTCAGGACGCCCGCCTCGTCGAGGGTGTAGGTCACCCGCTCGAGGCTGCCGGAGTTGGAGGCCTTCGCATCCTCGAGCGGCACGAACGACGCCGAGGTGCCTTCGACCTTCTCGAGCCGCAGCACCATCGGCTCCTTCCGCCGCGGATCGGTGTCGAAGTTCCCGTGCACATGGATCTGCCGAAGGATCACCTCATCGCCGTCGGCGACGATCTGCGTGAACTCGTAGAAGGGGATGACGCCGTTGCCGAGGATCCGCCGGAAGCTCCCGAGCATGCCGTTGCCGGCGG
>JBMSXH010000262.1:0-4306 GCA_049425445.1 Phycisphaerales bacterium
CTCGATCGAGGCGAAGACCGGTCCGAACTGCCGGCTGAACGCCGATCGCTGCGACGAACTCATGCGGACGAGCTGGTTTCGGAGTTCGAGCAGCGAGCGGTAGACCGCCTCGATGAGTTCGGGGTTGCCACCGGGACCCTTCATCCGAGAGACCGTCGCCTCCAGCACCGTCAGCTGACTGCGTCGGGCGAGGTCGATCGAGGCCTGCGGCGTGTTGGGCAGGTTGGCGATCGCATCGAGGGCCTCCATGAACTGGAGCAGGATCATCCAATCCGCCTCGGTGCCGGCGACCGTCGCGATGCGGCGGGTCGTGCCGTCGAGCTGAGCCGGGTTGAGCTGACCGTCGCGGATGGCCGCCGCGAGGAGGCCCGCGGCCACGAGCCGCTTGGCGCGATCGGACTCCTGCGCAGGATCGGCCCGCACGACGATCAACTCGACCGCCTCGGCACTCCTGAGGAACCTGGCCACCTGAAGGGCGTTGATGGCCCGGAAGGTGTCGTCGCCGCCGACGAGGGGAGCCAGCGCCGGAACAACGGCCTCGGAATAGGCGCGAATGAAGATCGGCGTGGCCGAAGGCGACCTTGCCGGCGAGATGAGTTCGCCGCGAGCCTTGTTCACTTCGAGGGGGTCGCCATCGGCGAGTTGAGCGGTCCAGCCGGCGACGAAGTCTGTGACGGACTGGGAGTCCCGCGCGGACAGCGGGGCCGAGGCGGCGACGATCGAGTTGGGCAGCGACGCGGCCTGCTGCGCGGAGGCGGCGGAGGCGGAGACGGCAACGGCCATCGGAAGCAGAGACGCGCGGAGCAGGTCGAACACGGTTGACTTCCTGAGGGATCGTCGAGCGGTCATCGGACCTCGTCCGGCGACCCGCCCCGGCTGATCCGGGGCTTCACGACCCGAACAGACGGATGCGGGGGCTCCGCCGGGGCGATCGGCCGGGTGGCGGTGACAAGCGGCCGAACCAGATCGGCGACAGATGAGGAACCGTCCGAAGTCCGCCGCCGGACGAAGGGGCGGACGGTATCTGATGGACTCCGGGGGTGTCAATGGTCGGCGATGCTTCCGATTCTCGCGTCCTCCCCCGGCAGAATCGCGAGCGAGCGTGCCGAACTCGCCGAGAAGGGTGCTCATGCACGTGTCCACCTCGTCCGCTCCCCGCGCCCGCCTCCGCCTTGGTCTTGCTGCGATGGTCGCCGCGGTCGCGTTGGCCACCGGCGGCGCTGGAGGAGCGTTCCCCCAGGAGGAGCCACCGGCGGCGGGCCCCAGCGAGCGGCTGGCGGAGGCGGGTCGGCTCCGGCTGGCTCGGGTCCTGACCAGGACCTCGCTCGAGTTGCTGCGGCTGCCGGAGCCCACCGCCTCGGACTACGAGGTGGCCCTCGCCCTCTCGGAGTGGTCGACCGAACTCGCTCCGGATTGGCTCGGCGGCTGGAGGGTGTTCCTGCAGATCGCGAGCGTCGCGGAGTCGGTCGATGACCGCGGGGCCGAGCGGCTCAGGAGTGCCCTTTCGGCCATCGTGCGGCTCGATCCTCGCGACGAGGTGGCCCGGCTTCGGCTGTTGAGCCTCGCGGTCGATCGCTACGGAACCGTCGAGGAGCGGGTTGCCGCGTACGAGCGGCTGCTGGTGCCGGAAAACCTCTCGAAGCTCGGCGGACCGGTCGCATCGCGGCTGGCACTTGAACTGGCGCTGCTGCTCTACCGAAACGGCGACGTCGAGGGCTTCGCGTCGCGGCTCGCCGAGTCGGTGGCACTCGATCCGGCCCATCCCGCGGCGACCGAGATGGCGGCGGGATTCCTGCGTCACCGGGTGACCGATGCGGTCGGCGAGGCGGAACTCGCGCTCACCGCGGCGGTCGCGAATCCCGCCAATCTCGATCCGCTTCAGACCCTCGCGAAGCTGTGCCTCTCCAACGGCGCCTTCTCCGCAGCGCAGCGGCTCTACGGGATCGTCCTCCCGCTGATGCAGGTTCAGCGACGGTCGATGGCGGAGGCTTCCGCAGGACTCGCACTGTCGGAGTGGGCGCGCGGCGCAGCGCCGGCGGCCGTGGCGATCATCGACAAGCGGCAGCGCGATCTCGATCAGCTTGCCCGCGCGGAGGCTCGCCTGCAGGACCCGGACTTCGACTGGTCGCAGGCCGAGGGCATTCGCGTTCCGCCCGATCGTCAGCTCTCGACCCTCAAAGCGGTCATCCTGCGAAGCGTCGACTCGCCCGATGCGGATGCCGCGGTTGGCGAGGCCCTGCTGGCCATGCGACTCGAGGCCGACCAGCTCTCCCGCAACGGCGATACGACGCAGTCGACCCGCGCCATCGCCGAACTCGCGCTCGAGAGCGTGTCCATGCTGCTCTGGCTTGGCGCCGATGTCGACGGTGCCGTGGGCATGTACGAACAGTTGCTCGAGTCCGTGCGCATGGGGGATGCGGCCCGAGCCAGAACGGAAGGATGGATCGCGCTGCGACGAGGCGACGCCGCGAAGGCGGTGGAGTTGCTCGAACCGCTCGCCGCAAGCGATTCGATCTCGAGTCTCGGGCTCGCGCAGGCCTATCGCGATCTCGATCGCCGGAGCGATGCCGCGAGGCAGTACCTCGAGATCTGGCGCAAGCAGCCCGGTTCCGCGTTGGGCGTGTGGAGTCGTGATCGGCTGGCGACGCTGCTCGGACGTCCGGTGCCGCCCTCGGAAACCGCCGAGTCGCTCGAAGCGCTGGTTCGCGGCCTTCCTCGCACGTACGACCGATTGCTCTCGGATCGAGAGCGGGCGGTGGGTTTGATGGTGCGTCCCCGCAAGAGCACGGTCGGCCCCCTCGAGCCGGTCGAGGTCGACGTCGAGATCACCAATCTGACCGACCTGCCGCTCGCGATCTCGAGCGCCGGCCCGATCGATCCGAATCTCGCGATCATCGCCAACGCGACGGTCTCGCAACTTGAACGGGCCGTCGCATCTCCGCCGTTGGTGATTCCGATCTCCGGGGTGCTTCGGCTCGGCCCGCGGGAACGGGTGGTGGTTCCGGTCGATCTGAGCTTGACCGCGTTCGGGGATGTGCTCGATCGCACGGCGCTCTCGGGTTCGACCCTGGGATGTCGGGCCCTCTCGAACTTCCGGCCGGTCTCCGGCGGGGCGCTGCAGCCAGGCCCGCTCGGCGCGAAGGCCGAGGGATCGCAGATCCGAGTCGATGGCGTTCGCGTGAGCGCCGGATGGGTCGAAGACGCGCTCGCGGCGATCGCGTCGCCCGACGGCGACGAGGATCTCATCCTCATGAATCTCCTGGCGGCCGTCGGTGCCGCGACGGACAACGCGAGCGAGGCTCCTCCCGAGGAGTTCGCGGCCCTGCTGAGGATCTGGCCGGCGGTCGAGACCGCGTGGGATCAGCTCGACCCCGCGAGCCGCGGATGGCTCCTCGCCACGCTGCCGACGATTCCGTCCAAGGGCCTCTCCAGTCTGGTGGAGCGGGCCCGTGCCAGCCGAGATCCGCTCACGGTGTTGGGCTACGTGCTGGGGCGGGTGCGATCGTTGGAGGATCCTGTGCTGCTGGAGGCGATCGCCTCCGACGATCCTCGACTGAAGCTCGTTGGTGAACTCGTGCGGTCTCGGGTCGTCGAGACGACCGATCGCCAGAACACGCCTTCGCGGCGCCAAGCTCCGTGAAACCGGTCGGCCGCACTCTCTCGACGCGGAGGCTTCGCCTCGCGGCGGGAATCGCCGGCCTCGTGCTGCTCTCGGCAGCCGCCATCGCGGTCTGGCGGAATCGGGAGACCCTCTCCGCCTCGTGGGCGGCGCTTCGCGATCCGCCGGTCTGGACGCTGGCGGCGCTGCCGATCGCGACCTTGGCGTCGATCGCGATCGGCGCGGTGATCCTCAAGCGCCTGTTCCATCGGCGGCCGGAACTTCGCTTTGCGGATCTCCTGGCCCTCAACGCTTCCGCGACGCTCTTCAACCTCCTGCCGATGAAGGCGGGTCTCGCCGGACGCATCGCCTGGCAGAAGCGTTATCAGGACGTGTCGGTTCGGAGTTCGATCGGCGTGACCGTGGCGACCGTCGCCCTGTCCGCCGGCGCGTTGGCGATCGCGACCGGCTCGCTCCTCGCCTCGTCGCACTGGGATGTCCCGGCGCCGATGATCCTCTGTGCTGCCGCGGCGTTGCTTCTGGTGCTGGCTCCGGCCGCGAAGGTCGGCTTCGCCTGCGAACTGCTCTGGTGGCGACTCGTCGATCTCGGCGCCTGGACGGTGCGAATCACGGCAGCCTTCGCGATTCTCGGCGCCGACCTGTCGGCCCGGCTCGGGCGGACGATGGAGGTGCTCGAGCGCACCGAGC
>JBMSXH010000263.1:0-4297 GCA_049425445.1 Phycisphaerales bacterium
TTGGTGTCGGCTCGAGGACGGGTACGCCTGGTCGTCGACGAGGAGTCCCTCGTGCCCGGGAGCGGTTGGATCGGCGCAGCGAGGAAGATCCGGGACTCGCTCGAGTCGATCGCGGCGCAGGGGGCGTCGCCTGCTTCGGAGCCGACCTCGTGAGCGGAGTGCGAGTGGCGAGCGAGGGGCGACGTTCGGCGCTGGTCGCGGTGCTAGTCGTGATGGCGCTCGCGACGGCTGGCCTGCGGCTCTCGATCGGCCGGATCTGGACGGGCGATGGCTGGCAACTCGAGTTCGGGTTGCCCGGGGAGGCGGTGGTCGGGTTTCGTCTCGGCGCGATCGCGGTCGCGAGCACGGTCGGGGCGAGTCTTGCGATCTCGGGGCTCTTCCTGCAGGGACTGCTTCGAAACCCGCTCGCCTCGCCATTCGTGCTGGGGCTCTCCTCGGGCGCGACGCTCGGACTCGCGGTCGCGATGTGGTTGGCCCTCTCGTTCGGGTTCGCGCCCTTCGCCGGACTGGGAACGGTGGTGCCGGCGTTCGCCGGCGCGATGGGCACGCTGGCGATCGTCGCCCTCGCCGGACGGCGCCGGGGCGGCCTCGATCCGATCACGCTCGTTCTGGCTGGAGTCGTCGTCTCGAGCGTCTGCGGAGCGCTCCTGATGCTCGTGCACCATCTGCTGCCGCCGGGCACGCGTGGCGATCTCGTCGCGTGGACGATGGGGCGCATCGACGAGCAGCCGGACCTGCGCCTGCTCGGCGGCGCCGCGGTGATCGTCGCGGGGGCCATCGCCGCGAGTTGGACGCTCGCGAGATCGCTCGACGTGGCGATGCTCGGTGAGGATGAAGCTCGCTCGGTCGGGTTGGGTCTCTCTTCCTGGCGGTGGGGACTGCTGCTCGGGGCCGGATTGCTCGCGGCCTCGGCGGTCGCGATCGCGGGCCCGATCGCCTTCGTCGGACTCGTCGCACCGCACGCGGCGAGGATCCTCGTGGGGCCGGCGCATCGCTGGCTGGTCCCCGCGAGCGCTCTGTGCGGCGTGATCCTGCTGGTCGGTGCCGACGTCGCGCGGCAACCGATCGATCTCGGCGCGGGAAGGCTGCCGATCGGTGTGCTCACCGCGATCCTCGGCGGGCCCGCCTTCCTCTGGCTTCTGCATCGCGGTCGACTGGAAGGCTGGTCATGAACCGCTCGAGCGAGGTCGTCCTGCACGGCGTGGCCGTCGGATACGGCTCCCGATCGGTCGTCGCGGGAGTCGATGCTCGCGCCGAGGGCGGACGTCTGACCGCGTTGGTCGGCCCGAACGCCGCCGGCAAGTCGACGCTGATGCGGGTGATCGCCGGCCTCGCGCCGCCGATCGCGGGACGCGTCGAGATCGCGTGCCGCGGCATGCAGGGTGATCCGAGGGCTTGGGGCATTCGCGACCGCGCGGCGGCCATCGCGGTGATGCCTCAGCAGATCCGGATGCCCGCCGGCTTCTCGGTCGGGGAAATCGTGGCGATGGGGCGGCACGCACTTCCACGCTCGAAGGCCCGGGCTCTCGAGGCGATCGATCGGTTCGGTCTGGGCGACCTCGTCGATCAGGCGGTCCACACGCTCTCGGTCGGCCAGCAGCAGCGGGTGGGACTTGCGCGGGTCGCAGCCCAGCACGAGCCTGGCGGCGTGATCGTGCTCGACGAGCCGTTCGCGGCGCTCGACCTTCGAGAGTTGGCGCGAGCCGTCTCGTGGCTCGAGGCGTGCGTGGCCGACGGCGCCGTCGCGATCTGCAGCCTGCACGACCTCGGGTTCGCCGCGCGGATCGCCGATGACGCGTGGCTGCTCGACTCGGGGCGACTCGTGGGGGCGGGCCCCGCGACGCAGGTGCTCTCAAGAGGCTCTCTCGAAGGGATCTTCGGCAGCCTCGCCACCGGGCTGGTGCTCGGAGCCGAAGTGCAGTCCGGCTGAGCCGCGAGGCGATCGCGTACCATCTCGCCCATGGGCAACGGCGGCTTCTGGCTCTTCGTCGTGATCGTGGTCGCGAATCTCGTGATCACCGCGATCAAGAAGTCCGCGGAGAAGAAGGCCGCGGCGGCGGGCAAGAGCGCGACGGCCGCGAAGCCGACACCGCCTCGACCGGTCGCGCTCTCCGGGCAGGGCAGCCTCGAGGTGATTCTCGAGCGGATCGGCGACCGAAGCTTCGATGTGATGACCGTGCTTCGCGAGGTGGCCGGCATGAGCCTCGACGCGGCGTCGGACGCCTGCGTCTCTCCGCCCTCGGTCGTGGCGACCAACCTCACCCGCAGCGAGGCGGGCATGATTCGGCAGGCTCTCGAGGGCGTCGGGGCCGGAGTCTCGATCCGGCGGGCGCAGCGATCCTCGTTCGAAGTCGCCGTGAGCGATTCCGCGAAGGCGGCGGAGCGATCGATCGGGGCCATCGATCGGACACTCGACCGAGCGGTTCGCTCGGTCGGAAAGTCCGTGGGGCGGATTGGAGCGGTGGCTCCGTCGAAGGCGACTCGGTCCACGGGGCCGACCGGGACGGCCTCGTCGTCGACCCGGATCGAGGCGCTTCGGACGCCTCCGGCGGCCTCGGTCAGAGTTCCTCCCAGTCGACAGGCGACGCCGCGAATCGTCCCCGTTCGCCGCGAGATCGTCGCTCCGAGCATGGAGCCTGCCGCGTTGCCGCGGCCAGAGGTCGCCAACTCGCCCGTGGGTTCCCGCCCGGGTTCTCCCACCACCGCGCGGCTGGTGGGCCTGATTCGGAGCAGGCAGGGCCTGAGAGACGCGTTCCTGCTGCAGGAGTTGCTCAAGCCACCGCTTGCCGAGCGGCCCGGCAGCGTGGGCGGCCGGCAGGGCTGAATCGCCGATCTGCCCGAGGGTTGGCGGCTGATTCGCCCGTTTTCGCGACCGTTGGCGAAGGTTCGGGCCTCACGGTATCTTCCCGAACCGCCCCGGGCCGCGCGCAGGACTACCCAGGAGGGGTTGCCAGCGGTCCGCGAGGATCCCCCGAGCCATGATCGACATCCGCAAGCTCAAGGAACTGGTTCGCCTGATGGTGGTCAGCGACTTGGTCGAGCTCGACCTTCGCGACGACAAGGAACAGGTCACGATTCGCCGTCCGTCGCCCCAGGCGGTCCCGCACATCGTGACGGCTCCCGTTGCGGCTCCGGCTGCCGCGGCTCCCGCAGCAGCCCCTGCGGCCGCTCCGGTGGCAGCCCCTGCGGCCGCTCCTGCCGCCGCGGACAACCGACTGACGGTGGCGAGCCCGATGGTCGGCACCTTCTACGCCGCCTCGGGTCCCGACAAGCCGAACTTCGTCAAGGTTGGCGACGCCGTCGGTCAGGACACCGTGGTCTGCCTGATCGAGGCCATGAAGGTGTTCAACGAGATCAAGGCGGAGTGCGCCGGCATCGTCGACGAGGTCCTCGTCGGCAATGGCAAGCCGGTCGAGTTCGGCCAGCCCCTCTTCCGAATCCGTCCCCGCGACTGATCGGCTTCGGCTCGCCCCTTGGGCGGGCCGGTCCGATTCATCGCGACCTCCGGAACCATCCATGTTCGGACGTGTCCTCATCGCCAACCGCGGGGAGATCGCCCTGCGGATCATCCGTGCCTGCCGTGAACTCGGCATCGAGCCGATCTGCGTCTACTCCGAGGCGGATCGCGGGGCGCCTTGGCTTCGCTTCGCCGAGGAGGCGGTCTGCATCGGCGGCGGCCCGGCGTCCGACAGCTACCTGCGCATCGACCGCATCATCTCCGCCGCGGAGATCACCAACGTCGACGCGATCCACCCGGGCTACGGGTTTCTCGCCGAGAACAGCCACTTCGCCGAGGTCTGCCGCGACTGCCGGATCGAGTTCATCGGTCCGAGCCCGGAGGCCATGGCCCAGTTGGGCGACAAGATCGCGGGACGTCGCCTCGCGAAGCAGGTCGGTCTCCCGACCTTCCCCGGATCGGAGGAGGCGATCGAGGATCCCGAGGAGGCGATCAAGATCGCCCGGGAGATCGGCTTCCCGGTGATCGTGAAGGCGGCTGCCGGCGGGGGCGGCCGCGGAATGCGGATCGCCCGGAACGAGGAGTCGCTGCGGGCGGGCCTCGAGAGCGCGAGGCAGGAGGCGGCCGCGGCGTTCGGCAACGGCGCGGTGTACGTCGAGAAGTTCCTCGAGCGTGCGAGGCACCTCGAGATCCAGGTGCTCGGCGACAAGCACGGCAACGCGATCCATCTCTACGAGCGCGACTGCACGAGTCAGCGCCGTCACCAGAAGCTGATCGAGGAGGCGCCGGCTCCCGGTGTCGACCCCGCGAAGCGCAATCGGGTCGCCGAGGCCGCGGCGG
>JBMSXH010000264.1:0-4231 GCA_049425445.1 Phycisphaerales bacterium
TGTTCACTTGTCAAGGTTTCGCTCGCTCGCCGGGACGGCGATACCCGGGACATCGTTCGATGCCCGAGTCACGAGCGGAGGGGGAGTCTACTGACCAGCCGACCCCTGTCAAGGGGTTGAATCGAGATTTTGCGACCGACTTGCGAGCCTCCGAGCCCCTTCTGGGGTCACCGCAACCACCGCAGCCTCGACGGACGCCGCCCCAAGGTGGCGGAGAAGCCTCGAGGCCTCGCGAATCGTCGTTCCGGTGGTCAGAACATCGTCGACGATGAGCACGTGGAGACCGGCAAGATCGCCGGGGCGCCACCCTCGCTTGACGGAGAACCTCCGTGAGGCCCGCTCCTGCCTGGACTGGCTCGAACGGGGTGGTCCGCCCCGATGGAGAAGCGGGCGAATGAGCGGAGCCGAGAGGGTTCGCGCCAACGCGATGGCGATCTCGCGGGTGGTGTCGATGCCCCGGTGCCATGCGCGGATAGGAGCCGCTGGCATTGGCACCACGATTCGGTCCGAGCGGACCTCCTCCTCGGTGCAGGCGGCGTACTGCTCGCCCAGCCGTCGCCCGAGGATCTCGGCGGCCACCGGATCGCGCCCGTACTTCACGGAGTGGATCAGGTACTTCCATCCGCCAGCCATTTCGCCCAATCGCACCACCCGGCCGTATGGCAGGCGATGACCTTCACAGGTGACGCAGGGGGCCCGGCGCTCACCTCGCGCGACAGTGAGACCACACCGATGGCACCACGCCGCACCGTCGTCGGGCGGCGTCAATTGGGCCAGCAGACGCGCCGAAGAGTCGCCGCCAAGCCACTCGCATTCGACGATGTCGAGCCAAGAGAGGACGCTTCGAAGCAGAGCCACCATCGTTGCGCCATGGTCGTGGCCAACCGCTTCGATGGCGGCACTCGGGCGTTTTCTCCGGGCGATTGCGGAGTTCGCCCCCGGCCCCGTTCACTTCCTCAGCGAGGAGGAAGCCAACGTCCCGCCGGGTCCGCGCTCGACGATGCCGGTGTCGACCAGCAGATCGCCAGGGGTCCGCCTTGCGGTGGACGTTCCGCTCATCGAAAGTCCCGCCGGTGCCACGGGGCCTGGCCGAGTCACTCCACGAGCCGACTCAGCGGCCGTCTCTCGGGAGGCCGCGGCAACGGAGACTTCGACCGGTCGACCGGAGCCAAGTGCCAGCACGGCCGCACCGCACGTGGCCACCCCTCCAACAGCAGCTGCCCAGCCGAACTCGAGCGCGAGCAGCGCCGATGGCACGGCAATCAGCAGCCAGAGCGCTCCCCCCACCGCAAGTGGGGCCAGGTGAGAGCCCCGCCGATGAGCCAGGTGCTGGTACGCGTGTTCGCGATGCCCTTCCCACCAACGGCAGCCTCGAACCACTCGTCGCGCAAGGCAGACCAGGACGTCGGCGTGGACCGGGGCCGCCAGCGCAACCCATGCCCATCCGAGGCCCGGGCTCGACTGAAACGCCATGAGCGTGCAGATCGCGTAGGCCCCGCCGATGAACAGGCTGCCAGAGTCGCCGAGAAAGAGCCTCGCGGACGGGACATTCCACGGGAGGAAGCCCAGAAGCCCCGCCACCACGAGGGCCGACAGCAGCACGAGCTCCGGCTGGCCTCGACCCGCCTCCCACGCCAGTACGCCGCCCACCGAAAAGACCGCGATCCCGCCAGCCGCCATCAGGCCATCGGTGCCATCGATGAAGTTCCACGCGTTCTGACTCCAGAGCGAAACCAGAACGGCCAGCACAATGGCAACCCATCCCAGACCCGACCAAGCGGCGGCGATGGCGAGCGCGGCCGCAGCAAGGCACTGCCCAATGAACTTCGCCAGCGGTCCAAGCGGGCGGACATCGTCGACCAGTCCGACGAGGAAGGACATCGTGAGCGAAGCGACGACCAAGACACCGGCCGCCGACGGAGCCAGTGAACTCGGGAATCCGCAGATCAGGGCGGCCAACAGCACCGGAACCGCCACCGCCACCCCGCCCCCACGGCCGATCGGATCGCTCACCTCGCGAACATGGACATCGCGCCCTGCAGCCATCGCCGCCCAACGTGGGCGCGAGACCACTGCCGCCGCGATCCATGCGGCGAGCCCGGCGCCTCCAAGCGCCAACAGGCAGGTCACCCGATCCTCCATGAGCCGCCGATGCTAGCGGAACCCGCGGATCCGCGAGAATCCGACGGAGCCCACTGGCTTCCCGCCGCGCCCCGCCCATGACCGCCCGCCTCCACGATCCGAGTCTGGACCCGATCGAGACCTCGCCGAGGATCTCGTTCGTCGTCGTCACGCATCAGTCGGAAGACTGCATCGAAGAGTGCCTGCGATCGATCCATTCCCAGCGGCCTCGACCATCGCAGGTCACCGTCGTCGACTCCGGAAGCCGGGATGGAACCGCCACCCGCGTGGCCCGCTTCGCGTCGGTCCGTTGGCTGCCCATGGGCCGGAACATCGGCTTCGCGGCTGCGGCGAACCGAGGCGTGGCCACCGCGTCCGGGGACCTCGTGGCGGTGCTGAACGCCGACGTTTCCCTCCACCCGGGCTGGGTGTCGGCCATGCTGCGGTCGGCCGATCGATACCCGACCTGCGGCAGCTTCGGCTCGGTGCAGTTCCGGTCGGCTGGCGACGGTCTCGACGGAGCCGGCGACTGCCTCCACTGCAGCGGCCTGGTCTGGCGACGCGGCAAGGGCGATGCGACCAGGCCGCGGGAGGACCTGGAGACCTTCTCCGCCTGCGGTGCTGCGGCCGTCTATCGCCGGGACGCGTTCCTCCGCTGCGGCGGCTTCGAAGAGTCCTTCTTCTGCTACTTCGAGGATGTCGATCTGGGATTTCGGCTTCGCCTCCGGGGGCACGGGTGCGTCACCGTGGCGGCCGCGAGTTGCGAACACCGTCACGGCCACTCGGCGGGAGGACCGCAGAGCGAGTTCGCGACCTATCACGGCCACAGGAACATGGTGTGGTCGTATCTGCGATGCATGCCCGAGCCGCTGCTCTGGCTGCTTGTCCCCGCCTTCATCGCCTCGCAGTTGGCCTGCCTCGCCGCGACGTCCTTGCGCGGACAGGGACGCCTGGCGCTTCGCGCGAAGCTCGATGCCTTGAGCGAGCTTCGTCGCGTGCTCGGAGAACGGCGGTCGATTCAGCGATCGCGGTTCGCGAGCGCGGCCGCGATCGCCAACGCGCTCGCATGGGCGATCGTTCCCCGGCGCCGCGACTCACGCGGCCGAAGTGCCGTCCGGCTCGCGGCGATGGTCGAACGAGATTGACGCGGAGTGCGCGGCTCGCCCCGCGAACGCGCCGTCGCCGCGCCGGCCCCCCATCGAGCGGAGCAACGTCGCCAACATCGACAGCCCGCATCCCGCCCAAACGCCGGCGGCGAACAGCCATCGGGTCCGTCGCGCCCAGGGCGACGTCGAATGGACTCGATCGAACAGCACCATCGAGCGGTGCTTGTGGAAGCAGACGTGGATCGGCCGTGCCCGCGACGAAGACCCCTTGTGATGGATCGCTCTCGCGTGCGGCACGAAGCGCACACGATGTCCCGCCGCCCGGAACCGCGCGCACCAGTCGAGATCCTCGAAGTGCATTCGGTATCGCTCGTCGAGTCCGCCAACGGACCGCATCGACGAACGCCGAACCGCCATGAACGCCCCCGACACCGCGGACACCTCGATGGCGTGGTCCGGCATCGGGCGGTCGGAGTGGTTGAAGTTCCATCGCGGACCCGCAAGACCGAGCCAACGTGCGATGGCGTGGCGTCTCGTAGGCAGATCGCGTCTCGCCCCCGCCTGCTCGCGACCATCGGGATCGAGGATCAGCCCTCCGACGAGGCCGACCGAGGAATCCGACTCGAGTTCCTCCGTCAGCGCCGCGATCGATCCGCGATCGACGATGCAGTCGGGGTTGACGATCGCCGCGAAGGGCGCGTCCGACCGATTCAGGCCCGCGTTCACGCCAGCCGCAAATCCAAGATTGCGGTCATGCAGCACAAGCAGGACTCGGGACGACTCGAACTCGCGCAGCCGAGCTCGATAGTCGGGGCGGCTGGCATTGTCGACGATCACCACTCGACCGATCTCGATCTGACCGAGCAGCCTTCGAATCGCCTCGAAGGCGATCTCGCCGCTGTCGCAGGTGACCACGACGGCATCCATGCTCGCGCGGTTCGCCTCGAGCTCGACCACCCGTGGCACCGGTTCGGCCACGGACGCTCGACGCCACTCGCCTGCCG
>JBMSXH010000265.1:0-4220 GCA_049425445.1 Phycisphaerales bacterium
TCGTGCACCTCGATCTCCTCCTCCTCGCCGCCCCGGAGGATCGTGATCGCCACGCCCTCTGGAATCGCCGCCCGGAAGAGTCGGCCATAGGGCTTGGTCGCGATGCGGGGATCGAGCACCGCGATCTGCCCACGGTCCTCGCGCGACCGGATGAGCCGTCCGATGCCCTGCTTGAAGCGGAGCACCGCCCGCGGCAGCTGGTCGTCGCGGAAGGGATTGCCGCCCTGCTCTCGGATCCGCTCGAGCCGCGCCTCGACGAGCGGGCGATCCGGCACGTCGAAGGGAAGCCGTGTGATGATCACGTTGCGAAGCGCTCGCCCTCGCACGTCGACGCCCTCCCAGAAGCTCGAGGTCCCGAAGAGCACCGCGTCCTCGCTGCTTCGGAACTGGCGGAGGAGCGCGGTGCGGCTCGTTCCCGCCGCATGCAGCAGCAGCGGATGCCCGCGACGCTCGATCTCCGGCCCGATCCGGCGCGCGAGATCCTCGAGCGAGGCGTAGCTCGTGAAGAGCACGAACGCCCCCCCGCCGGTGCGGTCGATCTCCCGAAGCACCGCCTCGGCGAGCGCCTCGGGGTACGCGCGATCCTCCGGGCTCGGCATCGCCGCGTCGACGAAGACCCGCATCTGGCGGGGAAAGTCGAAGACCGAGCCGAGGGCGAGCGTCCGCGCCCCGTCGCAGCCGAGCCGCGCCGCCGCGTGGTGGAAGTCGTTCTTGCCGACCGCGAGGGTCGCCGAGGTCATGGTGACCGAGATCTCCTGGCCGAACAGATGCTCGCGCAACGTCGGCGCCACCTCGACCACCGCGGCGGCCAGCGTCATGGGCGGACGTCCCGTCCACGCCCGCCCGTCGCCCCGAGGCTTCGACTTGCCGCCCTCGACCCAGTAGACGCAGCCGGGAATCGACTGCCCCAGCAGGGCCGCCGCCTCGTCGGCGAGGTCCTGTGCCCGCTGCGCGTAGGCGTTCAGCTCGAACTTCTCCGCTTCGTCCTCGATCCGCTCCCGCATCAGCCGCAGGTGCGCCGCGAGTTCGCGAAGCGACGGAGAGATCGCGTCCTCGACCTCGCCGGTCGCATGCATGCGGCCGTTCGCGCCGCCCCGATCCCGTTGCCAGCGCCACAGGTCGTCGAACATCGCCGCGGCGGCGCTGCGCACGTCGTCGAGGATCCGCACCGCCTGGTCGACCATCGCGGTGCCCTCGGCCCACCGCAGGCCCGCGAGGTAGCCGCGCCCGGTGCGCTCGTCGAGCAGCGTGCGCACCAGGTGTCGGACCCGATTCTCGCCCAGCCGCAGGCCGAAGTGCTCCGCCGCGATCTCCTCGAGGTGGTGCGCCTCGTCGAGGATCACATGCTTGTAGGGCGGCAGGAACCCGACGCCTCGCGACTTGAGGGCGAGGTCGGAGAAGAAGATCGCGTGGTTGCAGACGAGGATGTCCGCGTTCTCCATCCGCCTCCGCGCGGCCTGGTAGAAGCAGGAGTCGTAGGTCGGACAGCGACGCCCCATGCAGTTGTGGGTGTCGGACTGGACCTGATCCCAGACGCCCGCCGGGGGAAGCTGCGGCAGCGTCGCGAGCGAGCCGTCGCGGGTCTCGTACGCCCAGTCCTCGATGCGATGCAGGGCGTGCCGCTCCTCCTCGTCGGGAAAGAGCCGGTCCTGCCGCTTCGAAGCGAGGCCGAGGCGGCGAAGGCTGACGTAGTTGCCGCGTCCCTTGACGAGCACCGCGGTGAACTCGTCGGGAATCACCGCGTTGAGCAGCGGCAGATCCTTCTCGAGGAGCTGTTCCTGCAGCGAGATCGTGTGCGTGCAGACGACCACCCGCTCGCGGCGCTCGACCACGCGCCGGATCGCGGGCAGCAGATACGCGAAGCTCTTGCCGACGCCGGTTCCCGCCTCGACGAGCAGGTGCTCCCCCCGCTCCATCGCCGCTTCGACCGCCGCCGCCATCTCGAGCTGCTCGGGACGCGTCTCGAATCCCGGAAGCCGCCGCGCGATCCCGCCGGTCTCCGAGAGCATGCTGGCGCAGTCGAGCGGCATCGGCGGACTGTATCGCTTGCCGATCGCGATCGCGGTCGCCGATATGATCTTCCCCTTCGCGCTCGGTCGCCTTCCGCGACCGGCGATCGACGCCACGACCGGACCACGAACGGTCCACGAACGGATCGGAGACGCCCCATGAAGGTGCACGAGTATCAGGCTCGCCAACTGCTCCACGACGCCGGCATCGCCGTGCCTCCCGGCGCCATGGTCGAGACGGTCGACGACGCCGCGCGGGAAGCCAAGCGGATCTTCGACTCGGGCGCCGGCCTTGCGGTGGTGAAGGCGCAGGTCCACGCGGGCGGCCGCGGCAAGGCGGGATTCGTGAAGCTCGTCAAGGACGCCTCCGCGGCGACCGAGGCGGCGGGCTTCATGCTCTCCAACCGCATGAAGAGTCCGCAGACGCCGCCCGAGGGCCTCGAGGTCAACCGGCTGCTCGTCGCGGAAGCGGTCGACATCGCCAAGGAGTTCTATCTCGCGATCCTCGTCGATCGGGCCCGTCGGACGAACACCCTGATCGCCTCCGCGGAAGGCGGCGTCGAGATCGAGAAGACCGCCGAGGAACGGCCCGAGGCGATCCTCACCATGCCGACGCATCCGGCGTTGGGCCTGCAGCCCTACCAGGCCCGCGAGGTCGCGTTCCGGCTCGGCTTCAAGGGCAAGGCGGTGGGACAGGCGGTCGAGCTCATGCTCCGCCTCGACCGGCTCTTCCGGTCGAGCGACGCGAGCCTCGCCGAGATCAATCCGCTCGTGCTCACCCCGCCCTGCGAGGGCTTCCCCGACGGGCGGGTCATGGCGGTCGATGCGAAGTTCTCCTTCGACGACAACGCGATGTTCCGCCAGAAGGCGATCGCGGCGCTCTTCGATCCTGCCGAGGAGAACCCCCTCGAACTGAAGGCCCGCGACTTCGGCCTGAGCTACATCGCCCTCGACGGCAACATCGGATGCCTCGTCAACGGGGCCGGCCTGGCGATGGCCACGATGGACATCATCAAGCTCCACGGCGGCGAACCGGCGAACTTCCTCGATGTCGGCGGCAGCGCGACCGAGGCCGCGGTGACGGAGGCCTTCCGGATCATCCTCGCCGACCCGCAGGTCAAGGGCGTCCTCGTGAACATCTTCGGCGGCATCATGCAGTGCGACGTGATCGCCCGCGCGATCGTCGCCGCGGCGAAGACCGTCGGCTTCAAGGTTCCGCTCACGGTGAGGCTCGAAGGCACGAACGTGGCCGCCGCACGGCGGATCCTCGAGGAGGCCCGAAGCGAGATCCCGACCATGCAGCCTGCGAGCGACCTGTCCGACGCCGCGAAGCGCATCTGTGCGGCGGTGGCCAAGGGCTGAGGCACGCGAAGGAACCCATGCTCGTCCTCTTCGACATCGACGGCACCCTGCTGCTCACCCACGGTGCGGGCCTTCGCGCCATGTCGCGGGCCCTCGCGGACGTGCACGGCCCGCATGCCTGCGGCGAGTACGGCTTCGACGGAGTCGACACCTCCGGCCGCCTCGACAGCCACATCTGGCGCGACCTCTCCCGCAGGCACGGTCTCGCCGACGACGACGCGACCCACGCCACCTTCCGCACGCGTTACCACCACCACCTCGAGCAGGCCTTCCGCGACGACGCCCAGGCCCACGCCCTGCCCGGTGCACTTCCGCTCGTCGAACGCCTGCGGCGCGAGCCGCAGATCACCCTCGGGCTGCTCACCGGGAACTATCCCGAGACGGGAAGGCTCAAGGTCCGCATGGCCGGGTTCGACCCCGATCATTTCGTGATCGGCGCCTTCGCGTCCGACGGCGCGGATCGCCGGTCGCTCACGCCGGTCGCGCGGGCTCGGTTCGCGGAGAGGCACGGCCGCGAGGTTCCGGCGCGGCAGACGATCATCATCGGGGACACGCCGCACGACGTGGATTGCGCGAAGGCCCACGGCTGCCGCTGCCTCGCGGTGACCACGGGTCGGCATCCGGCGGACGAGCTCGTCGGCGCCGATCGGATCGTCGCCGATCTGACCGCGACCGAGGACCTTGCGACGTGGATCCTCGCGCACGCCCGTCGCGACTCGTAGCCGTCGGCTCTCGCTGGACTTGAGCGAGGTCGCGGCGTCTCCTCGGGGACGCTCGCATCGCCGTGAATCGATCGAAGGTGTGGATAATCTGCGCCTTCGCTGGTCCGAAGCGAATCTCGGAGTACGT
>JBMSXH010000266.1:0-4193 GCA_049425445.1 Phycisphaerales bacterium
GGCCGCGAACTCCCGCATGAACGACGCCAGCGTCTCGCAGCCCGCGAGCGGGAAGGCGTTGTAGATCGAGGCTCGCACGCCGCCGGCGTCGCGGTGGCCCTTGAGCCCGTCCATGCCCTCGGCCGCCGCCTCCTTCACGAACTTCTTGTCGAGGTCCTCGCTCGGAAGCCGGAAGGAGACGTTCATCCGCGAGCGGCACTCGGGACGGCTCACGCCGCGGTAGAAGCCGCTCGAGGCGTCGATCGCGTCGTAGATCGGCTTCGCCTTCGCCTCGTTGTGGCGCTCGATCGCCTCGAGGCCGCCCTGGGCGAGGATCCACTTGAAGACGAGGCCCATCATGTAGATCCCGAAGGTGGGCGGCGTGTTGAGGCGGGAGCCGTTCTTGGCGTGCGCCTCGTAGTCCATCATGGTCATCACCTTGCGCACCCGCTTGGTCATGAAGTCCTTGCGGATCAGGACGAGCACCACGCCCGAGGGGCCGAGGTTCTTCTGGGCGCCCGCGTAGATCAGCACGTGCTTCGCGACATCGATCGGCCGCGCGAACATCTCGCTGCTCGCGTCGCACACGAGGGGCGCCGAGGTCTCCGGCGGCAGTTCGTAGCGGGTGCCGTAGATGGTGTTGTTCGAGCAGTAGTGCAGGTAGGCGGCGTTCGGGGAGAGCGACAGCTCGCTCGCGGAAGGCGTGTGGTCGTAGCCGCACTTGGAGCCCTCGAACGCGACGTTGACGTTGCCGAAGAGCTTCGCCTCCTTGATCGCCTTGCTCGTCCACACGCCGGTGTCGGGGTAGTCCGCGACGCCGTCCTGCGGGAGGAAGTTCATCGGGATCATGCCGAACTGCGTGGTCGCGCCGCCCTGCAGGAAGAGGACCTCGTAGTCGTCGGAGATCGACGCGAGGCGACGGCAGTCGGCGACCGCCTCGTCGAGGACCGCGTCGAAGACCGGCCCGCGATGGCTGTGCTCGCAGATGCCGATGCCGCTGCCGCGGATGTTCCAGAGATCCTCCTGGGCCTGGCGCACCACCTCCTCCGGCAGGACCGCGGGTCCGGCGGAGAAGTTGAGCACGCGATGGGTGGTCGAGTGGTGGGAGGAGGAGAGGCTGGCGGTGGTCATCGCTTGGCTCCGGCCTTGCGGCGAACGAGGGTCGTGGTGGCGATCGCGAGCACGTTGGAGTTGGCGCGGATCGCGTCGAGGTGCTCCTTCGACAGCGGCGCATCGAGATGGATGCGGGCGCACGCGGCCTCGGCGCCCTCGTAGATCACGTTCTCCATCTCCTCGACGTTGATGCCCGCCTGACCGATGGTGTAGAAGACGTGGGCGAGCACGCCGGGCCGATTGAGGTGTCGGATGGAGAGCAGTTCGGTCGCGGGCGTGGCGGCGGCGCGGTTGACGCAGTTGGGCGCCTGGCCGGTCGCCTCGAACACCTCGATGATCCGCACCGTCTCCGCGGCGATCGCGTTCTGGGCCTGGTCGGTCGAGGCGCCGACGTGGTGGGTGCCGTAGACGCCCGGCAGCGTCACGATCGGATCGGCGAACTGGCCGGTCGCGCCCGCGGGCTCCTGGGCGAAGACGTCGAGCCCGGCCCGGACCTTCTTGTCGCGGACCGCGGCGGCAAGCGCCTGCGCATCGACCACGGAGCCTCGGCTCGTGTTGATGAAGGTCGAGCCGTCCTTGAGCAGCGAGAAGAACTTCTCGCCGATCAGCTTCTCGGTGTCGGGGGTCGCGGCGACGTGCACCGAGACGACGTCGGCGAGCTTGGCGACGTTCAGCAGGTTCGCGCACCAGCCCACGCCCGCCTCGGCGGCCTGCGCCTCGGTGAGGTTGCGGCTCCACGCGACGACCGGCATGCCGAAGGCCTTCGCCCGCTTCGCGACCTCGCGGGCGATCTGGCCGAAGCCGACGAGGCCGAGCGTGCGGCCCGCGAGGCCCTGGGCCTTCTGATACTCCTTCTTGTTCCACGTTCCGGCGCGGAGCTCCGCGGCCTGGTCCGGCACCCGGCGGTCGCAGGAGAGGATGAGCGCCCAGGTGAGTTCGGCCACCGCGATCGCGTTCTTGCCCGGGCAGTTGCTGACGAGGATCCCGCGGCGGCTCGCGGCGGCGACGTCGATGTTGTCGTAGCCCGCGCCGGCCCGCACGATCAGCTCGAGCGACTCGCTCGCGTTGATCGCATCGGCCTTGACCTTGGTCGAACGCACCACGAGGACCTGCGGCTTGAGGTTCGCGACCGCCGCCGGCAGGGTCTCGGGCGAGAGCTCCGGATCGACGGTGACCGCGAAGCCTCGGGATTCGAGCGCGGCGATGCCGGAAGCCTCGAACTTGTCGGCGATGAGCACGCGGATCGGAGGGGCGTCGCCCGAGTCGTTCGTGGAGGGGGAATGGGGCATGGTCGTGGTGGCGGACATGGTGTTCTCTCGTGCGGCCTTGGCGGCCGATCAGACCATCGCGGTCTCGGGGACGCGCTCGAACTCGTGGACGAAGAGACCGCTGCGAAGCTTGGGCTCGAACCAGGTGCTCTTGGGCGGCATGATCTCGTTGGCGTCGGCGACGGCGAGCAGTTCGTCGGCGCTCGTGGCGTGCATCGAGAACGCGACGCCCGCCGCGCCGGCCCGGCGCTCGAGTTCGGCGCAGCCGCGGATGCCGCCCACGAACTCGATGCGGGGATCGGTCCGCGGATCGCCGATCGCGAGGATCGGGGCGAGCACGCGGTCCTGCAGGAGCGCCACATCGAGGCTCGCGATCGGATCGCTCCGGTCGATGGAGCCCTCCGGGAACTCGAGCGACCACCACGTTCCCCCGACGAAGACGAAGACCTCGCCGCGCTTCGCGGGCGTGCCCGCGGCGGCCGGCTTCACCGTGCCGAGCCCGCGAAGCCGCTCGAGGAACTGCTCCGTCGAAAGCCCGTTCAGATCCTTGACCACGCGGTTGTAGGGAAGGATGCGCAGTTCCTCGTGCGGGAAGAGCACCGCGAGGAAGCGACCGAACTCCGCGTCGGGGCCCGCCTGAGGCATGGCCGCGGCGGCCGCTGCGGCGGCCCGGTCGGCGCCCGCGGAGCGGTGATGGCCGTCGGCGATGTAGATGCGGTCGAGATCGCGGAAGGCGGCGACGTACGGCGAGGGATCCTCGACCCTCCAGCCGGTGTGGGTCACGCCGTCGGCGGCGGTGAAGTGGAAGATGGGACGCGTCGCGGTGTCGCCCTGCATGCGGGCGGCGATCGTCGCGCCGGCGATCTCGCGGTCGCGGAAGCAGAGGAACACCGGCTCGGCGTGGCAACTCGTCGCGAGCAGGTGCCGCGTGCGGTCGTCCTCCTTGTCGGGACGAGTCTTCTCGTGCTTGCGAATGTCGCCGGTCCGATACTGCGCAACCTCGACGCAGCAGACCAGGCCGAGTTGCGCCTTGCCCCCCATGACCTGCCGGTAGAGGTAGACGGTGGGCTTCGACTCGCGGACGAGCGTGCCCTCCTCGATCATCGACTGCAGGTTGCGATCGGCGACGCGGTAGACCTCGGGGTCGTGGCAGTCGACCTCGGGGGCGAGGTCGATCTCGGACCGCACCACATGAAGGAAGGAGTGGGCCTTGCCGGCGGCCCGGTCGCGGGCCTCGTCGGTCGAGATCACGTCGTATGGCTCGCTCGCGACATCGGCGGCGAGGCTGCCGGGCGGGCGCAGGGCGGCGAAAGGATGGATCCGGATCATCCGGCGGACTCTCCCTGAAAGGATGGGGACGGGCACCTCGCGGGCCGAGGCCGCGAAAAGGGTCAATGCTAGCAGGGGGTGAAGGCGGGAAGACGCCTCGGAATGCGCCGGCAAGACCGGGAAAAGCGGCGGTTGCGCTGAAGTGACCCTCCGGACGGGACGAGATTCCCGGTGCAGGAGGGGCAGGGGGAAGCCTGCGGCGCCGGCAGGGCCGGATCCGCGACGAGTCCCGATCTTGGAGCCCACGATGCGAACCGACACCTCCGCCGACCGGAACGAACGCCAGGAGCTTGGAACCTCCGAGCCCGTCGACGTGATCGCCAGGATCGGGTCCGAGCAGCTCTGCGAGGTCGAGACTTCGCTTGACGGCTCGCTGTGGGATCTCGAGGGCTGCGCGACGGCGTTCTGCCTCGGCGCGGACATCTTCGGCACGATGTGGAATCTCACCGCGCTTCGATATGGAGCCGCCGGCGTCGTCGCGGACGTCGCCGAGCCGATCGATCC
>JBMSXH010000267.1:0-4190 GCA_049425445.1 Phycisphaerales bacterium
TGTGGAGTCGATCGGAGCGGCATTGCCGTTCAGCTAGCTGTGGCTTGGGGACTACGAGTTCTCCCCGGGACGTCACGAGACGTCGCTGGCCTGTTTGAAGAGACGCGATTCGACGTGATCACCTTGAGTCATGTGCTCGAGCATGTGCCCAGTCCTCTGGATTGCCTGAGGGACCTGTCAAAGGTGCTGGCAGGCAACGGGAGGATTGTGATCGCTGTTCCCAACTCCTCGTACTGGGCGGGTCGGATCCTGAAGCAACACTGGCACAGCACCGATGTCCCGAGGCATGTGCAGCAGTTCACTCTCGAGAGCATCCACGCGCTGGCTTCGAGAGCCGGGTTCCTGATCGAGCGGAGGTTCACCTACAGCTTGCCAAAAGGAGTCGGCTCATCGATCCGGCAAGCGCTTCGGCGGAAGCTCGCGATCCCGGGTCGCTTCACGTCGCGCCTTGGGTTGATAGATCGATTCGGCGAGAAGATCCTGGGTCCGTGGTTGGATCGCCAAGCCAAGGGCGAGGCGATCATCGCGTGGCTGCGACGCGAAGGCGTCTGACCGCGCCATCGTGCCGCGACGCGCTCCGGAGTCCAGCCCTGCTCCCGCGGTCGCCATCCATCCTCGATCTGGACGATGCCGACGTGTTCGATCGGAGTCGCTTTCCACGCGTCAAGCGGCTCGTAGGCTCAGATCACCTCCGCCTCCACCGCCTCGACGGCTTCCGCCGGGGCGGGTCGGGCGACGAAGACGAAGCTCTTTCCCTGGTGGTCGACGAGGATGGTGTCGCCCTCGTTGAACTCGCCCGCGAGGATCCGCGTCGCGATCGGGTTCTCGAGCCGCTGCTGGAAGACCCGCTTGAGCGGCCGAGCCCCGAACTGCGGGTCGTAGCCCTCGTCGGCGAGGGCCTTCTTCGCACCGTCGCTGATCTGGAGATGCATGCCCCGCGCGGCGAGCCGCTTGGCGAGAAGCTTCGCCTGGATCTCGACGATGCCCGCAAGCTGCTCGCGGCCGAGCTGGTGGAAGATCACCGTCTCGTCGATGCGGTTGATGAGCTCCGGACGCAGGTGCTTCTTGAGAAGGCTCTTGACGTGCGCCTCGATCTCCGCGTCGATCGCGCCCTGTTCGGTCATCTCGAGGATCGCCGCCGAGCCGATGTTGCTCGTCATCACGATGATCGCGTTGGAGAAGTCGACCGTCCGACCCTGGCCGTCGGTGAGGCGCCCGTCGTCGAGCACCTGCAGCAGCACGTTGCTGACGTCGGGATGGGCCTTCTCCATCTCGTCGAAGAGGATCACGCAGTAGGGACGACGACGGACCGCCTCGGTCAGGCGGCCGCCCTCCTCGTAGCCCACGTATCCGGGCGGAGCGCCGATCAGCCGTGCGACCGCGTGCTGCTCCATGAACTCGCTCATGTCGATGCGGACCATCGCCTCCTCGGTGTCGAAGAGGAACTCGGCCAGGGCCTTGCAGAGCTCGGTCTTGCCGACGCCGGTGGGGCCGAGGAAGAGGAAGCTGCCGATCGGCCGATGCGCCTCGCCGAGGCCTGCGCGGCTTCGACGCACCGCCTCGGAGACCGCCTCGACCGCCTCCTTCTGCCCGACGACGCGCTTCCGCAGGTCGTCCTCCATGTGGAGGAGCTTCTCGCGCTCGGTCTCGACGAGCTTGCTGACGGGAATGCCGGTCCACTTCGAGACGACCGCGGCGATCTGCTCGGGATCGACCTCCTCCTTGACCATCGCGCCGCCGGCGGCCTGGCGCTTCGCGAGCGCGGCCTCGGCGTCGGCGAGCTTCTTCTCGAGGTCGCGGATCTCGCCGTACTGCAGGCGTGACGCGGCCTCGAAGTCGCCGCGGCGCTTGGCCTGCTCGAGCTCGATCTCCTTGGCGTCGATCTGTTCGCGCAGGGTCTTGATGTCGTCGAGCTCGCCCTTCTCGACCTTCCAGCGGGCGTCGAGGGCGTTGAAGCGCTCCTGCTGCGAAGCGAGCTCCGCCTCGACCTCGGCGAGGGCCTTGCGGCTCTTCTCGTCGTTCTCGAGCTTGAGGGCCTCGCGCTCGATCTCGAGCTGCATGACCTTGCGTCGCAGCTCGTCGAGCTCGGTCGGCATCGAGTCGTTCTCGATGCGAAGCCGGCTCGCGGCCTCGTCGAGCAGGTCGATCGCCTTGTCGGGCAGGAAGCGGTCGGCGATGTAGCGGTGGCCGAGGGTCGCGGCGGTGATGATCGCGCCGTCCTGGATCCGCACGCCGTGGTGCGCCTCGTAGCGGCTCTTGAGTCCGCGGAGGATCGCGATGGTGTCCTCGACCGAAGGCTCGCCGACGTAGACCGGCTGGAAGCGCCGCTCGAACGCAGGGTCCTTCTCGATGTGCTTGCGGTACTCGTCGAGCGTCGTCGCGCCGATGCAGCGCAACTCGCCGCGTGCGAGCGCCGGCTTCAGCAGGTTGCCGGCGCTGACCGCGCCCTCGGCCTGGCCCGCCCCGACGATCGTGTGCAGTTCGTCGATGAAGAGGATGATCCGGCCGTCGCTCGAGGCGACCTCGCGCAGCACCGCCTTCAGCCGCTCCTCGAACTCCCCGCGGTACTTCGCACCGGCGAGCAGCTGCCCGACGTCGAGGGCGACGATGCGGGCCTCCTTCATGGAGTCCGGGCAGTCGCCGTTCACGATGCGGATCGCGAGCCCCTCCGCGATCGCGGTCTTGCCGACGCCGGGCTCGCCGATCAGGACGGGGTTGTTCTTCGTGCGCCGCGAGAGGACCTGCATGCAGCGGCGGATCTCCTCGTCGCGGCCGATCACCGGATCGATCTTGCCGGCGGCGGCCCGCTCGTTGAGATCGACCGCGTACTTCTTGAGCGCCTCGAAGTTGCCTTCGGCGCCCGGGTCGTTGACGTTCGAGACGCCGGAGGCCTTGCGGATCTGCTCGATCGCCGCGAGCAGCCGCTTGCGATCGACGCCGGCGGAGGAAAGCACCTCGCGGCCGGGTCCGGGAACATCCGAGAGCGCGAGCAGCAGGTGCTCGCTCGAGATGTAGCCGTCCTTGAGCTTGGTCGCCTCCTTCTCGGCGGCGGCGAGCACGTTCATCAGGTTCTGGCCGCCCTGCGGCGCAGAGCCCTGCACGGTCGGCATCCGCCGCAGTTCGCTTTCGGCGATCTGCAGCACGCGGGTCGGATCGACGCCTGCCTTGGAGAGGATCGAGCCCGCCACAGACTGCCGTTCCTGCAGCATCGCGGCGAGCAGATGAAGCGGTGAAACCTCGCCGTGACCGGCGGTGTTCGCGGTGGATTGAGCGGAGGCGATCGCCTCCTGGGCCAGAGTGGTGAATCGTTCAAGTCGCATGGAAGGAGTATGTGCAATCGCCGTGCCGCTTCGCGTGGGGGGCGTTCCCCGACCAGGCGATCGAGTCCACCGGAGCGAGGTGATGAGGTGGGTACCTCAGCCCCCATGCGGCGGAGGAATCGGAGGGTTGATCTGGAGGGCGCGCGTGCCCCTCTCCGCGTCGCGCCGAACGACACTCGGCGGCCGCTCGCTTGGAGGAACGCCATGAAATGCAACCGAACGAGAACGTCTTCAAGGCAGGCCAAGATCGGCATCGCTGCCGCCGCCTGCGGACGCGACCTTCGCTCGGAAGGACCGTGGATCGCGATCGGATCGAGCAAGTCGGCCTCTCCGGCGGGATGGCGGTTGGTCGGCGGTGACCTGAGGCCTTCCCATGCACTGCCGCGCCGCGGTCGTCGGCGGTACTCGATCGCCCCCTCGGAGAATCGCCGCATGGAGCACCTCGCCCGCGTGCTGGGGCTTCGCGAATCGGTTGCCGGGAGCGATCCGCCTCCCGCGGCCTGAGATCGAGGCACGGTTTTCGGGCGTTCGGAATCGCAGCGTCTTCATCGGGTTCGGCCGCGGGGGCTGGTCTCCGTTCCACCTCGATCTATGCTCGAACCGGACCGTCGGACGGCTCGTTCGAGGGTGGGCGGGGCTCGGCCCCGCGATCGTCAGGTCCGATGCAGCACGAAGCGCGAGCGGCGGCGAGGCGTCCGCGGCGCGTGCCGAGAGGAACGTCGCCTTGCCCGAAGAGACTCCTTGGACCGAGACGCCCTGGCGGCGATGGCGGGCCTATGCCGCCGCGGGCGGCCTGTCGCTCGCGGTCGCCGCCGTCGCGTCGGGGCAGGTTCGTGTGGTGACGTGGAACCTCGCGAGGCTCAACGGCGA
>JBMSXH010000268.1:0-4183 GCA_049425445.1 Phycisphaerales bacterium
ACCAGCATGGCAAGTGGCTTCACGCGATTCAAGAAGCACGTCGGGTGAGAGTCGCGAGTTCGCCGACTCGCGGATTCGGCTTCGGCGAACCCGCCCCCGACGCGAAGCGAACCAATCACGCACCCTCCCACCGCCGCTCGCTCGAACTCGGCTTGCCAGATCGTCGCCGTTCGCGGACCCTTCCTCCCCCGCCAGCCACCCATGCGTCCGCCTCGCACCTCTGGATTCACCCTCGTCGAACTGCTCGTCGTGATCGCGATCTTCGCGATTGTGGCGGCGGTGCTCGTGCCTGCGGCGGGACTGGTGCGGGGCCGGGCCCGCGAAACGGTCGAGCGCTCCGCCGCGCGAAGCCTGCTCGTCGCCTGGAACGCGTACACCTTCGATCAGAGCGGGCGGGTCATGCCGGGCTACCGGAATGGACTTCCCGCCTACGACGCGCAGGGCAACTCGATCGCCGAGCAGACGATCGGCGTCGCCGCGGCCCGCTATCCGTGGCGGATCGCGCCGTATCTCGGCCACGCGATGGGCGACCTCGTCGAGCCGGGCGTCGGCGAGGACCTGGCCGGGCTCGAGGCTGCAAACGATCCCGACTACCTGTACCGCGCCAGTCTCTACCCCCGCTTCGGCGTGAACGGGACCTTTCTCGGCGGGGACGAGGGCGCGGGCGGATTCAATCCCGGCTTCGAGAGCGCCTTCGGGCGGTTCTACCGCACGCGGTTGTCGGAGATCGCCCGCCCGGAGTCGCTGATCGTCTTCGCATCCGCCGCGGCGATGGGTGGCGACAACGCGAACCCGGAACCGATCGAGGGCTATTTCCGCGTGAAGCCGCCCTTCTTCACCTCGGCCCAGTGGCAGGATGGGAGCGAAGCGTCGGATCCGGCGCTGCTCGGGCACGTCTCGGCCCGCTGGAACCGGCGGGCGGTGGTGGGACTCGTCTCGGGCGAGGTGGACGCTCGCCCGATCGAGGCGCTCCGCGACATGCGTCTCTGGGCCGATCAGGCCGACAGCCGCGACTGGCGGCTGCTGCCCAACGGCGGCTGAACGCGTTCAGAAGCGAAGACGGCGTCCTCGTCGGCCTTCGCCGACGACTTCGATCGCCCCATTTCGATCGCGAGCCCACCCGCGGCGGGATGCCACGGGCGCGTCGCGGTCCCGTTGGTTCAGGCCGTTCGCAGCGTTGCGACCGTCGTGCGCGACGCGAGCGCCGACTTCACGCGGGAGGCGGCGCCGTCGAGGTGGCGCTGGACATCCGAGGCGGCGAGGCGGGTGATCGCGGCGATCTCCGCCACCGAGAGATCCTCGGTGTAGCGAAGCGACACGACGAGCCGTTCGACGCGGTCGAGCCCCGAAGCGAGTTCACGGACGAGTGCGGCATCCTTGCCAATCATGGGCTGCTCCCGGCGGGGACGGCATCCTGCCGTCGCCGAGGTCCCGATCCTCCGATCGCTGCTCGTCCATGAGCCGCGAGGCCGGTTGATCCGGGCGGATGCTACTGGTGCCCGCTTCGGTGGCAACCGACCCTGACAGAACCCAACCAGCCTGCGCGCTCGTTGGCGAGAGTCCAACGCGCGGGACCGGGAACCGTCCGCCTCAGGCGGCCGAGCGCGCCGAGGTCTGCCGCACTTCACAGCCACGGCGCTGCTCGTACTCGGTCAGATCGAGTCCGAGGAAGACCGGGACGAGTTCGGGGTCGAAGTGGGTGCCGGCGCACCGCTTCAGCTCGACGAACGCCTGCTCGCGACTCATCGCGGCGCGGTAGGGACGATCCGAGGTCATGGCGTCGTAGGCGTCGGCGATCGCGATGATCCGCGCGAGCTTGGGGATGCGCTCGCCTCGGATCCCCTTGGGATAGCCGAGTCCATCCCAGCGTTCGTGGTGGTGCCGCACCGCGTCGAGCACGTTCCGCATGCCGAGCCAGCCTCGCAGGAGCCGGCAGCCGATCTGCGGGTGCTTGCGGACCTGGGCGTACTCGCGGCGATCGAGCGGTCCGGGCTTGCGAAGGATGCGTCCGGGCAAGGCGACCTTGCCGACGTCGTGGACGAGTCCGGCGAGTTCGGCCGTCCGCACCTCCTCCGCATCGCAGCCGATCGCCTCGGCCAGCAGGCGGCAAAGCAGCGCCACCCGGCGGGAGTGTCCCCGATTGGTCGGATCGCGGCGATCGATTCCGCCGACGAGCGCCTCGATCGGCGCGTCGACCGTCACCGCGCCGCTCGCGGCACCGCGGGGCCCGACGGGTCGAGCCTGATCGGCACGGGGCGAGAGCGAGAACGCCCGCTCGAGGCAGTTCCACAGGTTCCGAAGCAGCGTCTCCTGACGCGGGAGGTCGTCCTCGGCCACGAGTCCACCCCGCCGGATCAACATCTCCATCGCCCGACGATCGGCGCCAGCGGTCGCGCAGATCGCGTCGAGACGATCCTCGCGAAGGAAGGTCTCGGAGATCGCCAGCGCCGCGAGCCAGCCTCCACCGGCCTCGGCCCGCAGCGGAATCGCCCAGAGGCCCTCGAAGATCTCCTCCGACTCGATCTCGACCGAACTCGACCAACGACGCCGCGCCGCATCGAGCCGCTTCGCGACCATCGGGCTGCGCTTGAAGAGCTCGATCCTCAGCGACTCGCTCGGAGCCGTGCTCTGCGGCCAGATGGCGCGGCCATCGGGCTCGAGCGCATCGGCACGAAGCCTGCGGCGAGCAGGGTGCGAAGGGCGTCCTGGGCGACGCCCGCCTCCGCCACGAGCCGCTTCGCGACCGGATGGTCGGGCTCGATCCGGAGCGTGCCGGCGCGCACGCGATAGGCCTCGTCGTCGCGACCGGCGCTGCGAAGCTCCATGCCCAGCACGATGCGGGGCAGGGTCTCCTCCGGCGCGAGTTCGGTCGCCTTGGTGAGTTCCTCGATCGCCTCGCGGCTGCGTCCTTCGGCCCGGGCCACCAGGCCACGGAAGAACGACGCCTCCCAGCGGTCGGGGGCGAGCATCTCGACGCGGGCGGCGCAGTGGCCGAGGCGGCGAAGGTCGCCAAGCGCATGGGCGGCGATCGCGAGATCGATCCACGCCGTCACATCCTCGGGATGCAGCCGAGTCACCTCGACGAAGACCGATCGCGCCTCGGCGGTGCGCCCGAGTTGCGCGAGGCAGCGAGCCTCGAGACGAAGGAGATCCCGATCGGACTCCTCGCTGGAAAGCTGCAGCCGGCGCACGCTCTCCAGCGCGCCCGCGAGATCCCCGGCGGCCAGCTGGGCCCGGCAGAGCTCCTCGGCGAGGATGCGATCCTCGGGCATCAGGAGCTGCGCCTTCCGGAAGCGCTCCGCCGCGGTGTCGGGATCGGACTGCATCATCGCGATCTGTCCAAGCAGCTGATGGATCGCGGCGTGGTTCTCGAAGTAGCGGGCCTTCGGCTCGACGAGCGACCGCGCGGTGTCGAGGTTGCCCATCGCGACCTCGCACTCCGCCGCGGCAAGCAGGTAGGAGAGCTTGGTGGCATCGATCTCGAAGGCGCGGTGGTAGTTCTCCGCCGCGACCTCGTCGTTGGACCACCGCTCGTAGATCACCCCGCGGTAGTAGCACGCCTCGTGGCAGTTCTCGTCGAGGGCGGTGGCGGCGGTGAAGGCCTGCATCGCCGGTTCGAGACGGTGGGTCTCGAGGTAGATCCGACCGAGCAGGACCTGGTAGTCCGCCTGATCGGGGCTCTTCGCGATCGCGCTCTTCACGTCCTTGAGAGCCCGCTCGAACTGCCCGGCGTGGAACGCCTGCGTCGCCTGGTCGTAGCCGACCCGGCTGCTGACGAGGTTCATGCGGGCGTTCGCCTCGGCACGCTTCTCCTTGCCCTTGGCGGTGGGGCCGTTGCAGCCGGCGGCGAGGAGGAAGAGCGAGAGCAGCGCAAGAGCGGTTGGGCGACGCATGGCGTTCCTTCTGGACGGATCGGACCGTCGTGCAGAGGTGCGCGAGGGCCACGTCTCGACGGGGCCCCCGCGAATGGCATCAGGGCTTGGTGGGGTTCTCGGAGCCGCCCACGGGCTCCGCGGCAAGCAGCGGGTCCTTCGCCGGAGGCGCCGAGACCGGGGCGAGCGGAAGGTCTCCGCGGGCCAGTTCGGTCTCGAGGATCTGCTCCATGAGGCTGCGGGTCGGCATCTCCGTGGACTCGTTCGAGATCTGGTTGCGGAGCTTCTGCATCTCCGGCTGGTTCGGGTTG
>JBMSXH010000269.1:0-4174 GCA_049425445.1 Phycisphaerales bacterium
CGCCGACGATCGCCAGCGCATTGGCGAGATTGAAGAGCGTCAGCACCGGCGTGCGATGGCTCTCGGGGATCGTGTCGAAGACGAGCAGGAAGGTCGCCATCTCCCAGCACGCCCATCCGATGCCGACGGCCAACTGCAGGGAGAGGAGGTACCAGAAGTTCTCCGAGACGAGCCACAGCGTCGCCGCCGGCGTGATCGCGAGCCCGCCGATCCAGAGCAGCCGGCCCGGCCCCTGCTCCTTCGCGAAGCGGCCGATGAGCGGCAGGAACGCGACCTTGGAGAGCACCGTGCAGGCGTTGATCCCCATCAGCTCGAGGTAGCTGAATCGAAGGTGCTCGAGGATGTATGCGGTGAAGAACGGCCCCGAGACCTGCACGCTCATGGTGACCGCGAGCATGTAGAGCAGGACGAGCCGCCCCTTTCCCCCGGCGAGGAATGGAGCCAGCGCGCGTCGGGAGATCGGCTCGATCCGATCGATGAATCCCGCCGGCGAGTCGCTGTGGCGATAGAGCAGGACCGACGAGGCGATCCTCGCGAGGAACGCGATGAGGAAGATCAGGCCGAACGCCTGCAACTCGAACTCGCCGCGCCGTCCCCACTGCAGCAGTCCGGCGGCGATCGCCAGCCCCACGATGAGTCCGACCTGCGCGAGCCTCGACCGCATCGCGAAGAAGCGTGCCCTCATCGGTCGAGGCACCAGCGTCGTGACCCAGGTGTTCCAGGCCGGAGCCGTCGCGAGGCCGCCGGCCCAATAGATGGACGCCAGCGTGAAGATCGCCCAGGCGGGCACCGTCTCCACCTCGGCCATCACCACCAGCGGCAGCAGCGAGAGCGCCTGAATGCCCGCGTTCGACGCGATCCAGGTCCGCAGGCTGCCGCATCGCCGGATCCCCCACGGCGAGATCATCTGCACCGCGGCTCCAATCAGCAGCGGCACCGTCGCGAGGAGCCCCGAGGTCACCTCGCCAAGGCCGGCAGCGAGCCCGAAGGCGACGAAGTAGGCCTCGCCACAGCCGGTCATCACCGCCCAGGCGAAGGCGTCGGCGTTGAGAAGCCGAAGATCGCGGCGAAGCGTCGCGGAGCGAACCGCCGGTGGATCGACGGTGCCGGAGGTTGGGGGCGTCCGTGCCATGGCGGAGCGCGGGATGCTACCGCTCGGGGTTCCGGAGCGAGCGAACCACTCCGTCCGACGGCGAAGCTCGCCGTCGTCGAGGCGTCGCCGCTACCGCACCATCGTCGCGGCGAACAGGCCCGGCCCCTTTCCCGCAAGGTCCGGCCGAAGCCGGTGGAACGCTGCGAGGCGCAATCCCGCCGCGTCGGCCCACGACCGCGTCGTCTCCTCGCGGAAGCCCAGATGCACATGGCCCATCGCCGCCAGATACGCCTCGCGATCGTGCGCGATCATGTCGATCACCAGCAGCACGCCGCCGACACGCAATGTCCGGGCGGCTTCCGCGATCGCCTTCGACGGTTCGGGAAGGTGATGGAGCACCAGCGAGATGACTGCCGCATCGAGTTCACGGTCCTCGATCGGCAGGTCGAGCAGGTCGCCGGCGCGAACCTCCGCGGACGGGAACGAGGCCAGTCTCGCCTTCGCCGCCTCGATCATGCTCGGTTCACGATCGACTGCGATCACGCGACGAACCTGGGCCGCCAGTCGGACCGCGATCTCCCCGGTGCCGCAACCGAGATCCGCAACCGACCACGCCGGCGGAACGAGGCCGAGCATCGCCTGCTCGAGCCAGTGCGAGCCGAAGAGCTCCTGCCGGATCGCATCCCATTCTCCACCCACCCGCCCGAAGAACGAGCGGCTGTCGACGCGACGCGACGCGAGCACCTCCCGCAGACGACGATCGTCCTCGTCGAACACGGACGCCGAGCTCTCCTCCTCGGCGAGTCGCTCGATCGTGGTGCACCAGAGTCGTTCGACCGACTCGCCGAGATCGGCAGCCTCCATTCGATAGAACGCGGTCGTCCCATCGACGCGTCGACGCACCCATCCCTGCTCGTGCAGCGGCTTCAATTGACGACTCGCGGTCGATTGTGGCCACTGCAGCGCGCGTGCGAGTTCGCCGACTCCAAGCTCCTCCTCCGAAAGCAATCGGAGAATCCTCACTCGGCCAAGATCGCCCAACAGGGCGAGGCGATCGAGCCAGCCGGCGTCATCCTCGCCGCGCCTTCGTGGTGTTCGGGAACTCATCGACTCGGCTCAGCGGCCCGGCGGCAACGCGATGGTCGGCCCCGGAACCTCGCCGTACTCTCGGAGCATCGCCTCGATCCTGGGGTCGTTGGGCGCCAGTCCATAGGCCTGACGAAGCCGACGCAGCGCCTCCTTCTGGTCGCCGACGCGCTCGGCGAGTTCGGACGCGAGCAGATAGGGCTCCGGCGACGGGTCGTCGGAGATCTCGAGCGCCGCGACGACGGCGGTCTGAGCGGTGTCGGGATCGTCGAGTTCGAGCGCGTAGCGGGCCATCACGATCCACGCCTCGGCCCGCCGCTGCTCGATCGCCCGATCGCGAAGCAGCTGGTAGAGCCGCGTGGTGTCCCCCTGCTTGAAGAGCACCTCTGCGAGCAGCAGGGAGATCTGGAAGTCCTCCGGCTTCGAGGACGCGGCGGTCTCGAGTGCCGTCCGGGCCTGATCGAGGTTGCCCAACGCGATCTGGGTCCGTGCGTACCCGAGGTTCGCCTGCACATCGCCCGGATAGCGGTCGAGGACCTGTCGGAAGTCTCCCGCCGCCTCCTCGTAGCGGCCGTACCGATACGCGTAGTCGCCGTCGGCGAGGAGTTGCTCGGAACTCTTGCCCTTCACGCAGCCGACGAGGCTTCCGATCGCGGCGATGGCGATCAAGGCGACGGCGAGCGAGTGGATGCACTGATGACGCGAGAGGTGATTCATGAGAGAAGGATTCCTGCCCCGAGTCGCGGCTCCGATCCATGCGAATGCCGGTCGATCGACTCTTCGTGCGATGATACCGGCGTCGCAGCGACGACCTGAGGTCGCTCTCCACGCCCCGCCCGGAGCCGCCGCTCGCCGTGCCACTCCCCTGCGTCCCATCCTTCGCAACGGCCCTGCTGAGGCATACGCCGCGAGCGGACCCCGTCCATTTCGACTGGCTGCTCGATCTTGTCCTCCCGACTCCGGATGGCCAGCTCGCCGAGGCCGATCGCGTGCCGACCTTTCGCCTTTCAGAGCCGCTCGATCGATGCCCGATCGGCGACGTGCTCGTCGCGGAGCGAATCGCCGACCATCGACGGCTCTACCTGTGTCTGGCCGAGCCGCGCGAACTCTCTGGAGACCGAGGAACCGTCGTGCCCCACCGGCGAGGCCGCATCGTCGAATCGAACTCGCGCGACGCGGCTCGATCGCCCAGCGAGATCGAACTGGTGGTCGAATGGACCGACGGCGAGATCGCCAGCCGGCAGCGGCTGCGGCTCACGCCCGCCAATGACCGACGCTGGACGATCAAGGTCATGGACCTGGATCGGACCCCCTGACCGATTCCGCGTCGCTGGCGCGAACCACGCAATCGATCCCATCGTGATCGAGCGGCGGCCTCTCGGTTGAACGCCCAAACGCAGCGTCGCGCCGACGGAGTCCGACCGACTCCCGCGAGGAACGCCAAGGAAGGCCAAGGGTCCGCCGCCTGATGGGCGTGCTCCCCCACGCCGATCTGGTCCGCCTCGACGAAAGGACCGGATGGCGTTGCCCAACAGACCCTGCCAAGATGTCTCGAGTCATGGACGGAGCACCCGACGCCATCGCACAGGGCCTCGAACTGGCTTGGATCGCCTGGCCGGTCGCGTCGGTCTTCACGCTGCTCGGACTCGGGTGCATCGTGCTGATGCTGCTGGGGCTGCCCGGAACATGGATCATGATCGGGCTCGCGGTGCTCATCGACCTCGTCGATGGCTGGTGGCTGGCGGACGAGGCTCGCCCCCCCTTCTCGATCCTGGTGCTCGCGATCTCGGTCGCGCTCGCGGCGCTCGGCGAACTGCTCGAGTTCGTCGCCTCGGCCCTCGGCGCCAAGAAGGCCGGCGCTTCGCGACGAGGCATCTTCGGCGCTCTCGGAGGCTCGCTTGTCGGGGCGATCGCAGGGACCTTCCTGCTGCCGATTCCGGTGGTGGGCACGCTCGTCGGTGCCGTCGTGGGCAGCTTCGCCGGTGCGGTGCTTGG
>JBMSXH010000270.1:0-4133 GCA_049425445.1 Phycisphaerales bacterium
CCGAGGCGGCTTCATCGTCGAAGCCTGCCGAATCCGCGGCGACGGCCCCGACGATCGAGACCGTGGAGGGGGCGGTTTCGGAGATCTCGGAGGACCCGGCCGAACCTCCCCCGAACGAAGCCTCGTCGGTCGAAGCGCCGCCGCAGCCGGCGCGCGACGACGTGTCCGCGAAGACGGCTCCGCCCGATCCAAGTCCATCGCCCGCACCTGCCGCTGATGCGGCGCGCGCCGCGCCGAAGACTGCCCCGAAGGCCGCGTCAGACGCGCCGAAGACGGCTCCAAGTCCTCCGGCGACCCCGCCCTCCTCCTCGACGTCGCGTCGTGCGCCGGCGCGGCCCGCCACCGAGGTCAAGACGCTTCGCGTCAACGCGGACAACCTCGATCGAATGATGCGACTCGCCGGCGAGATGATGATCGAGTCGCGGCGGTTCCAGACGCTTCGCGAATCGGTCCGTCAGCTCAAGCAGGAGCTCGAGGGACTCGAGGATCGGCTCGAGGACAGTTCGCGAAGGCTCGGCGGCGATGCCCGCGCGGTCGCGACGATCGCGGCGATGCGGGAGTCGATCGGCGGCGGTCGCCGCACGCTGCTCGGCCACGCGTCGGATCTCGAGAACATGTTCCGACGCACCGAGGAGGTCGCGACGGCGCTCTATCACGAGGTGATCGGCAGCCGCATGCGTCCCTTCGCCGACGGGGCGGCGGGCCTGCCGCGCATGGTGCGCGATCTCGCGAAGAGCCTCGGCAAGCAGGTGCGGTTCGAGATGCTCGGCGGCACGGTCCCGGTCGACCGGGACATCCTCGCGAAGCTCGAGGCGCCGCTCAACCACATGCTCCGCAACTGCGTCGATCACGGCGTCGAGATGCCGCAGGATCGCACCGCGGCCGGCAAGGACCCGACCGCACGCGTGTTCCTCGAGGCACGGCATCACGGCGGCATGCTGATGGTGCGGGTGGGCGACGACGGTCGCGGCATCGATCCCGAGCGGATCCGGCGCAAGATCGTCGAGAAGGGGCTGCAGAACGAAGCCGTCGCGGCCGGACTCACCAAGGCGGAGCTGCTCGACTTCCTCTTCCTGCCAGGATTCTCGACGGCGGGCAAGGTGACGGAGATCTCCGGTCGCGGCGTCGGGCTCGACGTCGTGCAGACGATGGTGCAGGAGACCGGCGGAAGCCTCCGCGTCGAGACCGAGCCCGGGCAAGGCGCGGCCTTCTCGATGCGGCTGCCGATCACGCTCTCGGTGATCCGCGCAGCGCTCGTCGAGGTCGACGGCGAGCCCTACGCGTTTCCGCTCTCGCGCCTCGAGCGGGTGGTCAAGGTCCCGCGAGAGGCGATCAAGCCCGTCGAGGGAAGACAGCAGTTCGAGCTCGATGGCGTCTCGGTGGGGCTGATCAACGCCCGGGCGATCCTCGGGTTGGGCGGATCGGAGGCGGGCGGCGAGATCGCGAGCGTCATGGTGATCGGCGCGGTCGGCGAGTGGTTCGGGCTGGTGGTGGATCGCTTCCTCGGCGAGGAGGATCTCGTGGTGCGTCCGCTCGACCCGAGGCTCGGGCGCGTGCCGCACGTCGCCTCGGCGGCGCTTCTCGAGGATGGGCGTCCGCTGCTCATCGTCGACACCGACGATCTGGTCGCGTCGGTCAGGCAGCTGCTCGGCGAGGGTCGGCTTCGCGGCACCGGAGCCGCCGAGGCTGGAGCGACGCGTCGTCGGAAGCGGGTGCTCGTCGTCGAGGACTCGATCACCGTTCGCGAGGTCGAGCGGCAGCTGCTGCTTCGCATGGGCTACGACGTCGAGGTCGCCGTCGACGGTGTGGACGGCTGGAACGCGCTCCAGCAGGGCGGCTACGACCTCGTGGTGAGCGACATCGACATGCCGCGCATGAACGGGATCGACTTCGTGAAGACCTTGCGCAAGGACGAGCGCTTCCGACGGATCCCGGTGATCATCGTCTCCTACAAGGACCGCGAGGAGGATCGTCTGCGAGGGATGGAGGCGGGGGCGAACGCCTATCTCACCAAGGGTTCGTTCCACGACCGCTCCTTCGCGACGATGGTCGAGGATCTGATCGGCGCCGCGGACGCGTCGGCGTAACCTGCGTGTCGGCGGGCAGCCGCGAGCGAGGGAGAGTGCGAACGTCCATGAGAATCGCGATCGTCAACGACATGCGTCTCGCCATCGAGGCGCTGCGGCGCGTCGTGACGTCGGTTCCGGACGCGGAGATCGCCTGGATTGCCGAGGACGGGCAGCAGGCCCTCGAGAAGTGCAGAGCGGATCGCCCCGACGTGGTGCTGATGGATCTGATCATGCCCGTGATGGACGGCGTCGAGAGCACGCGTCGGATCATGGCGGAGTGCCCCTGTCCGATCGTGGTGGTGACCGCGACCGTCGACGGGAACGCCAGCAAGGTCTACGACGCGCTCGGCCACGGTGCGCTCGACGCGGTGAACACGCCGACGCTTGGACCGAAGGGCGATGTCGCCGGCGGCGAGGCGCTGGTCCGCAAGATCGAGATGGTGCGACGCATGAGCCGATCCTCGAGCGCGGCTCGCGAGCCTTCCCGCCCATCCGTGCCTTTGCCCACGCCATGCGACGCGAGCCGAGGCGCAGCGCGGCTCGTCGCGATCGGAGCCTCGACCGGAGGCCCGCAGGCGCTCGCGACGGTGCTCTCCGCGCTGCCTCGGGACTTCTCGCTGCCGGTGGTGGTCGTGCAGCACGTCGATGCGGAGTTCGTGCCGGGTCTGGTGCGCTGGCTCGCCGACCAGGTGGAGCGTCCGGTCCGGCTCGCCGAGCCTGGTCCGCTCGTGGCGGGCGAGATCGTGATCGCCGGACACAACCGGCATCTGGTGCTCGACGCCGGCGGGCGTCTCGCGTACCGCGACGATCCAACGGACCTGCCGCACCGTCCAAGCGTCGATGTGCTCTTCCGAAGCCTGGCGGAACTTCGTGGAATCGGTGGCATCGCGGCGCTTCTGACCGGCATGGGTCGCGACGGCGCAGAAGGGCTTCTGGCCTTGCGGCGGGCAGGGTGGTGTACGATCGCGCAGGACCGCGGATCGAGCGTCGTGTGGGGCATGCCCGGTGCCGCGGTCCAGCTCGGCGCCGCCTGCGACGTGCTTCCGATCACGGAGATCGCGGCCAGGATCGCTCGCGAATCCAACGCCACCTCGCCGGCCTCGGGCCGGTCCGGAGCCATCCGATGACCCAGGTCGCCGCACCTCCCAGCATCGCTTCGTCCGCGGTCGCGGCCCCCGACACGATCCGCGTGCTGCTCGTCGACGATCAGGCGATCATCGGCGAGGCGGTGCGGCGGATGCTCGCGAGCGATCCGTCGATCGAGTACCGCTACTGCCAGGATCCGACCACGGCGATCGCGGTGGCGACGGAGTACCGCCCGACGGTGATCCTGCAGGATCTGGTGATGCCGGGCGTCGACGGGCTCGATCTGGTGCGCGACTATCGCGCCTGCGACGAGACCCGGGAGATTCCGCTCATCGTGCTGAGCTCGAAGGAGGAGGCGACGACGAAGGCCGAGGCCTTTGCGCGCGGCGCGAACGACTACCTCGTCAAGCTTCCCGATCCGGTCGAGGTGCTCGCGCGGATCCGCTACCACTCGAAGGGCTACCTCGCGCTGCTGCAGCGAAACGCCGCGTTCAAGGCCCTGGCCGAGAGCGAGCGTCACATGGCGGAGGAGCTCTCTCGCGCGGCGGAGTACGTGCGGAGCCTGCTCGATCCGCCGATCGAGGGGCGGGTCGAGACCTCCTGGCGGTTCGTGCCGTCCGCGTCCCTCGGCGGCGACTCCTTCGGCTACCACTGGATCGACGACCGTCGCTTCGCGATCTACCTGATCGACGTCTGCGGACATGGCGTGGGACCAGCGCTGCTCTCGATCTCCGCCATGAACATGGTCCGATCGTTCACCGCGGAGGAGGCCCGCGATCCGAGCCTCGTGCTCTCCAAGCTCAACGCGGCGTTCCAGATGGATCGGCACAACGGGATGTACTTCACGATGTGGTACGGCGTCTACGACTCGGCGACGCGAACCATGACGTGGTCTGGAGGCGGACATCCGCCGGCGTTCCTGCTCGGCGGCCCGGAGATGCTGCTGCTCGACTCGCAGGGGCCGATGATCGGCGCGAT
>JBMSXH010000271.1:0-4129 GCA_049425445.1 Phycisphaerales bacterium
CCGATGGATGCGGGTCGCCTCGATCGACACCAGCGTGGAACACTCCGTCGGGATCGCAGCCGCCGCGGCCTTCGCCGCCGGCGCCATCGATCAACGATCCGCCCGCTCGGACCGCAGCACCTGCCCGCCTTCCGTGCCCACGTAGAGGTCGCCGCGCCACATCGCGACCGCCGACGGGACCACGCCGGGAAGATCGAGCACCCTGGTCGGCATCCGCATCGACTTCGCGTCCGCCAGCGAGAGCGAGTACGCCGCGAAGCGCTGCGGGTCGTTGCGGTCGCCGGCGACCAGCACGAACTCCCCAGGCGCCCCGGTCGACGCGACATCGATCACCGAGAGATCGCTCCACGACTCCAGTTCGCGGATCGAGCCGGGCTCGACCAGGAACATCCGCGTGCTGCGATCCGGATTGCGGGCCAACGCGAGTCCCGTCGTCGCGTCGAGCGGCCAGGTGCGCAGCACGAGCAGATCCGCGATCGGTCCGTCGCGGTCGATCGCGAGTTCGGTGAAGGCCTCGTCCCGCAGCATCACGTGGCGACCCTCGATCGGCCCGCCATCGACGAAGGGATTCACGTACCCGAAGACGTAGAGCGACTCGCCGACCGGAAGCAGCCGCCGAAAACGCGTATCGCCCTTGCCCTTCTCCGGGAACATCGCCCGCAGCGCGGGCACGAAGGTCTCGCCCCCGTCGTCGCTGCGCCAGAGGTAGCGGAAGATCTCTCCCGACTCCCACTCGCCGCGATGGGCCGAGCCCGAACCGACCGCCCAGATCGCCCCGTCGAACTCGCAGATGTCGTGCACGTGCTCGCCGCCCGGGATCGACCGAAACTTCCGCCACGCGGGCTGCCCCCAGCGGTCCTCGAGCCTGAAGACGTTGCCTTCGATCGGCTTGAACGGCGCCGGCTTCGCCTGGGTCCAGAGTTCGTCCGGATCGTTCGAGTCGACGCCGGCCTGCCACAACGTGCCGCCGATCACCCGATACGGCTCGATCTGCTCCTCGCCCGTGTCGCTCGGTGTGCGCTGCGGCGCGCCCTGCTGCGACGCGGTCACGGGAGGTGCCGCAAGCACCCGCGCCACGCGAAAGCCCGGATCCTCCGACGCGACGAAGTACCGGAACTCGATCGGCGTCTTCGTGCCGAGATTGCGGGTCGCGTCGCCGTAGCCGATCCAGAGCAGCGACTCGCGCGGGCCGTCGCCGTCGGGATCCGAGACCGCGAGGGCGGTGATCGATCGCGTGAAGCCGTCGGGGAAGTTCGCCTCGCCCACCGCGAGATAGTCGGCGATCGGCGCGGACCACATCTCGGCGGAAGCGAAGTCGCCCGCAGCCAGCGGGGCCGTCGACTTCGACAACCGCGGGGTGCCGGAAGCATGGCAACCCGTGAGCACGGCGGCAGCGATCAGGGTGCCCGAAGCGATGCGGGCGACTTGGCGGAGCAGTCGTTCGGATCGAGACATTCAGCGAGTGTATCGAGACCGGTTTGCGGGCCCGTCGACGAGAAGGAGCGTCGAGACGGGCGAGCAGCATCGTGAGCGATCCGCATGGGTCCGGCGATGCGATCGTGCCAGTCGGACTCCCAGGGGTCCCTCGCGTTCCCAAGCAACACCTACGGACGATTCGCTCCCGGCGACGGTCGCAGACCACGCCACTCCGCCAGGCGAAGCGAGAGCCCCGCCTGCGAACATGCCCCAATCGCCCCCGATTCCCCGAGAAACGGTGGACTGCCGCCAACCTCGCGCCACGATGGACTCGATGCCTCGACACCTCCACCACGCACTCGTCGTCGCGTTGCCGGCGATCGCCTTGTCGTCTGCCGCCACCCTCGGCGGTGATCCGAGCAACATCCTGTTCGTCATCCTCGACGACGTCGGCGCGGATCAGTTTCATCTGACCAATCCGACCGGCGTCGACCTGCCACGGGCACCGACTCTGGATGCGCTCGCCGCCCGCGGCGTCAACTTCACGAACGCCTGGGCGATGCCGGAGTGCTCCCCGAGCCGCGTGAGTCTCTTCACCGGACGGTTCCCCGGCCGGACCCGCGTGGGCACGCCGATGACCCCGCCCACGCTGGCGCAGTCGCAGTGCTCGCCGTTCGAGGCGACGACGCCGCGCCTGCTCGAGGAGGCCGGCTACTCGTTCGCGCTCTTCGGCAAGTTCCATCTCGCGCAGTCGGAGAACAACCCCTTCGAACTGCTCGCCCCGACCTCGGTCGGCTTCCGCCACTTCGACGGGACCCTGCTCGGAGGTCCTCCCTTCATCGACCCCACCTGCGCCGGGCAACTCTGCCGTGACGACGACTGCATCGAGGATCTCTACTCGTGCGGCTTTCCAGTCGACGGGTCGCAACCGGCGATCTGCGCATGCGCCTTCGAGGACGGACCGTGCTTCGATGGCGTCGATGCCCTCGAGTGCCTCGCGGCGGGCGGCGTTCCGCTGGTATCGCCCGACGGCACTCCGATCCGGACCTGCGATCCCGACGCGATCGATCGGATCGTCTGGTCGAACAAGAACGGGAACTACGTCTGGCCGCGAACGGTGAATCTGGCCGGACAGGCGAAGCAGACCACCGCACGGGTGCATGCCGACGTCGATCAGGCCGAGCTGGCGATCGCCTTCATCAACGAGCGCCAAGCCGCCGGCGACTCCTGGATGTGCGTGCTCTCCTTCACCGGCGACCACGATCCCTGGCAGCCGCCGACGCCCGCGAATCTTCCGCCGGGAACGATCTGGCCGGAGGACCTGCCGCTGGCGTGCGGCGATCAGCAGGACGTCTCGGACCCCGGGCCGCAGCAGCGGATCCTCTCCAACTGGACCATCGAGTCGATGGACATCCAGTTGCGGCGCGTGCTGCTGCTCACCGGGCTGGCCGAGGAGACGCCCAAGGGCGAACTGCTCTTCAAGGATCCGAACGCCGTGATCGTCGTGCTCGGCGACAACGGCTCGTATCTCACCACCGTCCGGCTGCCGTTCAACCCGACTCGTGCCAAGGCCACCGCCTACGAGACGGGCGTGCGGGTGCCGCTGATCGTCTCCGGCGATCTGATCGCTTCGCCGGGCCGGGAAGTCGACCACATGGTGAACATCGTCGACCTCTTCGAGCTCTTCGGAGAGCTCGCGGGCATCGATGTCCATGCCGCGGTGCCGGAGGGAAGAGTCCTCGACTCGGAATCGATGCTGCCCTACCTCCTCGAGCCGAAGTCGCCTTCCGCGCGAGCCTTCAACTTCAGCCAGTACTTCGAGGCGGAACTCTCCGAGACCTGCTACCCGTGCCTCATCTCCGCGGCCGGCATCGACGCATGCACCGACACGATCCTGACCAGCGAGTCGCTCTGCGCCGACATGGGTGGCGTCTGGTACGGCCCGACCGCGTCGAATCCTGAACCGATCTATCTCGACTGCTGCGACCTCTACGTGGGGCTCGGATACGCCGACGGCTCGAACCCCAACCAGTTCGATCTGATCGCAGCCGCGCAGACCGCCGTGACGGATGGGCGCTACAAGGTGGTGTTCTCCGACCTTCCCCCGTGCATCACGGAGTCCGGCACCAACGAGTACGAGTTCTACGACCTGTCGCAGTGCTTCGCCGCCGACGTCCTGTTCGGCCGCGGCATCGACAATCCGTCGTTCGACCTGCTCGCGTCGGGGCGCCCGCTCACGCCCGAGCAGGAGGCCGCCTACGCCTCGCTTCGGGCGACGATGGACGCGCTGCTGAGCGACATGACCCCTTGCGTCGGCGACCTCACCCTCGACGGCGAGGTGAATCAGGCGGATCTGGCGGCGCTGCTCGAATTCTGGGGCGGTCCGAGCGTGGGCGATCTGAACAACGACGCCGAGACGAACGCCCTCGATCTGGCGATGCTCGTGGCCGCGTGGGGACCGTGCGGCGGGTAGTCGCGACGCGGAGTCGCTCCGGCGGTGCGCACCGGATCGCGCCCCACCCGCTCCGACGCACCGGTACGCTCCGCCCCGCATGAGCGAACCCCAACTCGAGCGACGCCTCGGGCCGATCCCGATGCTCGCGATCTCGGTCGGCGCAATCATCGGAGGCGCCTGGCTCTTCGCACCGCTCTTCGCCGCGCAGATCGCCGGCCCCGCCGCGATCGTGAGCTGGGGCATCTCGATCGGCGTCGC
>JBMSXH010000272.1:0-4116 GCA_049425445.1 Phycisphaerales bacterium
CCTCGCCACCGACGGCGATGCGGTGGTGCTCACCGGTCCAGACGCGATGTATCCGAAGGCTCGACAGCCGGAGCCCGGTGCCGCCGGGCTCGACGGCGGCTACTTCCAGACGATCATCCCCCTGCCGTTCTTCCCCGATGCGAGCGAACTCGAGCGGCTCCCGGGCCCGAGCGGCCTCGAGAACCTCCGCACCCTCGCCATCAGCCGTCTCATGCTCGACAACGTGCCGCATGCGAAGGCGTTCTGGATCATGCAGACCTTGCCGATGGCGGAACTGATGCTTCAGAACGGAGCCGACGACATCGACGGCACGGTGGTCTGGTACGACATCACCCACGTCGGTGGCGCGAGCACCCATCAGGAAGTGGGCGTGCCGGAGCTCGTGAAGTCGATCCGCGAGGCTGGATTCGATCCCGTCGAGCGCGACACGCTCTATCGACGCGTCGAGCGGTTCGGCCCGAACGGCTCGGACTGGCGGACCGCGTCGTCGATCGGATCCTGACGGGGTATCGAACGACTCACCGATCGCCCGAGCCGCTTCGCCCGAGGGCCCATGCGAGTTCGGGCATGCGCAGCGCGACCGCGGCCAAACCCATCGTGGCCCCGCCGATCGACACTGCGACGAGCAGCGCCGCGAGCGCGTTCCACCATCCCTCGGCAAGCTCCGGGACCAGCCGGAGCGAACACCAGACCGCGGCCGTCATCGCCGCGGTCGCGATCACGCTTCGCCCCACGCTCGACCACACGGCGCGATCGACGAGCCGGAACGAACCCGGCTCCGCAGCCGATCCGAACTTCCGCGTCATCGCCCGCATGAGCCACGCGGTCTGCAGCATGGCGCAGATCGCGGTCGACCACGCAAGCCCTGCGGTCCCGAGGGGAGTCCAGATGAGCGTGACGTTGAGGACGAGGTTGAGGGCGACGAGCCCCATCGCGATGCGCACCGGCGTCATGCTGTCGCCACGGGCGTAGAAGCCCCGCACCAGCACCTGATTGAGGGAGTAGGCCCAGACCGCCGGCGCGTAGCCGAGCAGGATCCATGCGGTGGCGCGGGTGTCCGCCGGGGTGAACGCTCGACCTTGGAGCACCACCGCCGAGAGCGGTTCGGCGACGAGCATCAGGCCGGCACTGGCGGGCAATCCGATGAAGATCACCAGGCGAACGCCCCGCCGAAGGGTCTGCGCGAAGGCGACGGAGTCGCCGGCAAGCCTCGCGAGGGCCGGGAAGATCGCCGTCGCGATGGCGATGCCGAAGACGCCCAGCGGAAACTCGTACAGGCGCTGCGCCCAGGAGAGCTTCGCCATCGAGCCCTCGGCGAGCGGATAGTCGACCCCGAGGATCGTCGGTCCGAACATCGTCGGCCAGCTCGCGATGAATCCGTCGAGCAGCGTGTTCAGCTGAAGCACGCCGAGACCGAGGATCATCGGAAGCGCCAGCCGCGCGACCTGCTTCGCGGCTCGCGAGGCTTCGTCGCCAGTCTGCCCGCGCGAGATCGGGGCCACGCGGCGCAGCGCGAGCATCGACCAGAGCACCTGCACCACACCGGCGGCAAGCACCGCCCACGCGACGATCGTGATGCCGAAGTCGGGTTCGAGCGAGAGGCCCGCGAGCGATGCGCCCACCAGCAGCAGGTTCAGGACGATCGGTGCGGCCGCGGTCGGTCCGAAGCGGTGATGCGCCTGCAGCATCGCGCCGAGGAGCGCGGTGAGGCAGACGAGCGGCGCGAACGGAAGCATGATCGCCAACAGCCGCCAGGCGAGCGGCTCGAGCGTTCCCGAAGCCGCGAGCGCACCCGCGACGATCTCCGCGGCGATCGCCAGTGCCGAGACCACGACGGTGGCGCCGCCGACCACGATCCACGCGAGTCGCTGCGCCACGATCGGATCTCGATCCGACCAGCGGGCGTACTCCGGCAGGAACGCGGCGCTCAGCGCTCCTTCGCCGAAGAGCCTCCGGAAGAGATTCGGAACCATGAAGGCGAACGCGAACGCGTCCATCAGCGAACCGGCACCGAAGACGCGGCTCATCGCCGCATCGCGGGCAAGGCCGCCCACCCGGCTCGCGAAGGTGAGGAGCGTGACGGTTCGAGCGTGCCGTTGGAACTCGCGGGCCATGCGATCTCGGGTCGACGCGGCGTCGCCGCGGTCAGGCCGCCGGTTCGGACGCCGATTCCTCGGGCGAGGCGAGCCGGATGGTCAACTGCGCGGAGGACATGGGCGGATCGATTCGGCTTGGGCTGATGACCACATCGCAGCGGCGATCGCCCTTCGCGAAGGTCGCCCGGGCGGAGCCGGCGCGAACCTCGCGATCCTCGACCACCCAACCTGCTGCGGAAAAGAGCCCGACGGTGCGGGAGAGCAGCTGCGAGGAACTCTCGATCCGGCCTCGGTAGACGATCCTTCCGCCGACGAGCGCTCCGTCTCGACGCTCGAGCCCCCGCGCAAAGGAGGACTCGAGGCCCGGGACCGCCGGAACATCGCTGTCGAGCACGTTGGTCGGAGCCGTCTTGCACCCGCCGAGGATCAGCAACATCATGGCGGCAGAGAGCATCGAGGCCCTCCGAGACCGACGTCGCCGCGAAGGCGAGATGCGTCCGATTGCGGCTTCTTGAACCTTCCGGTCGTGCATGCGCGTCATGCTAGAGGCCCCTCCGCGGCACGCGGGGCGGGTCCGAGCCGGGCGACGACCGCCTCGGCCGCCAGCCGCCCGCCGCGCATGGCTCCGTTGATCGATCCGTCGGAAAGATGGTCCCCGCAGCGGAAGATCCTCGCCGAGCACTCGAGGGATCGGGCCCCTTCCAGATCCTCGGGATGCTGGCGGGGCAGCGCGTGGGGAATGCGCACGATCGCGCGACGCTTCCAGAAGTCGATCCGACGATCGCCGAACCAGCGGCGCATCTGCGCCAGCGTCGCGGCCTCGAGTTCGGCATCGGACGATCGGAGCGCCGCGTCGTCGACCACGTTCGCGTAGAAGAGTCCGCGGCCCCTGGGGGCATAGCTCTCTGCGACCGACGAGATGAAGCAGGCATGGTTGACGGGTCCGCGACCTTCGCCATCGAGGTGGAGGATGCCAGGCCCCGCGTCCGCCTGCGGCATGTCGAAGGCGAGCATCGCGGTGCCTCGCCAGGGCCGAGTCGAAGGTGCGTCGCCTCGCGCCGATCCGCCGGCGCCCGCGATCAGCCGTTCCGATTCGCCCATCTCCGTCGCGACCACGACCGCATCGGCGTTCTCACGACTTCCGTCGGCGAAGGTCACGCCTCCCTCATCCACCGATTCGACGCGCACCCCCAGTCGGAACGATCCCGGCTCGATCCCGCCCGCGAGTTGCCGCGGGATCTCCGCCATGCCGCCCGCCGGCACCGCGGCCGGGCCGGCCGCGAACATCCGCAGCAGAAACTCGAACTGACCGAGATCGGTGCCGAGGGAACGATCGAGGAACACGCCTCCGAAGAAGCTCCGCATGAAGCCGTCGACGAACTCGGGTCGCATGCCCTTCGCCACGGTGTCCGCCACCGAGCGCCCGACGAACTTGGGCGACTCCGGACGCCGCACCAGCGCCGAGATCGCCCGCGGCAGCACCGCGATCGCGTCGCGGATTCCAACCGCACCGGACGACCAGGCGCCGATCGCCGTGATCGGATGACGAAGCGGGTCCGGGATCGTGACGAACCGGCGTCCGTCGAAGACCCTCGCGCCGGAGGGGAATCGACGAAGTCGGAGGCGCTCGTAGTCGAGCCGCCGCCTCGCCTCGGGGTAGGCCGTCAACAGTATCTGGAAGCCTCGATCGATTCGGTAGCCGTCGCGCGGCTCGGTCGCGACGCGACCCCCGACCCGCGGCGACGCGTCGCAGATCACCGCGGAGCATCCGAGTTCCTGCAGGCGGATCGCACAGCACAGGCCGCTCAGGCCCGCGCCAACGATCGCGACTCGCTTGGACGACTTCGGATTCATCGTGGCATGCTCTCCCCTCGCTCGTCCGGGAGCAAACCCACGCCGTGGGCGCCGCGCCGCGAGGACTCGGCCGGCGGCCACTCCCCGAGCAGGCGATCGAGTCTCACCCGCGTGCCGTGGATCGCCCAGGCCAGCGCGAACGCGACCGCCATGAGATCGAGCGCAA
>JBMSXH010000273.1:0-4110 GCA_049425445.1 Phycisphaerales bacterium
CCGAGCCCGCGCAGCGACTCCTGCGCCGGCTCGGGCACGCGGCCCGTGGCGTCGGGGCCGATGTTGAGCAGCAGATTGCCGCCCTTCGAGACGATGTCGCAGAGGAGGCGAACGACCTGCGTCGAGTCCTTCCAGTTCGCATCGTGGGCGCTGTAGCCGTAGCTCTCGTTGAGCGTGTGGTTGACCTCCCAGTCCATGCCGGGCAGGCCCGTGGGCGGCACGTACTTCTCCGGCGTGCCGAAGTCGCCGTTGGGATTCTCGAGCCCGAAGAAGAGGCGGTTGTTGACGAGGATTCCCGGCTGCGCAAGGCGCATGTCGGCCATGAGTCGCGCCGCTCCCCACGCCTCGCCCTGCCGGGAGGAGTCGGAGTAGTCGAACCAGATCGTCGCGAGCGGCCCGTAGTTCGAGAGCAGCTCCGCCACATGCTGCCGCATGTAGGCGCGATAGACGTCGTGATCGCGTGCACGCGGTTCGCGCGGAGAGGCCGGCAGCGCCATCTCGAAGGCGTCGGGGTGCTGCCAGTCGAGCAGCGAGTAGTAGAAGCCCGGGCGGAGCCCCTTCGCCCGCATCGCGTCGGCGAACTCCCGGGCCACGTCGCGACCTTCGGGCGAGATGTTGGTGCCGCCCGTGATCGGGTTCGCGAGCGAGTAGGACGCGCTGGAGTTGAAGAGCGTGAAGCCGTCGTGGTGCTTCGAGGTCATCACCGCGTACCGCATGCCCGCGTCCGCGGCGATCTCCGCCCAGGTCTCGGCGAATCCCTCGTCGGGCTCGAAGCGCGGCTTCATCTGCCGGGCGTACTCGCCGCATGGCACCGCCGCCCAGTGCTGGATCCACTCGGCGTAGTGCTGCGGGTAGACCTTGCCGTCCCACGAACCGCCGGCGGGCGAGTAGAGACCCCAGTGGATGAACATGCCGAGCCGCGCCTCGCGCCACCACGCCATCCGTTCGTCGCGATCCGCAGCCCAGCGGGCGAGTTCCTCCGACTCCACGATCGCATCGGCGGCCGACCCGGAACCATCGTTCGCGGGCGGCTCGGCGAACGACGCATCAAGAATCCCCCCGGCGAGCCCGGCGGCGAGCAGCACGGTGGACAGGTGACGGAGACGACGCGCGCAGAGTCGATGGCGGTTCATGCCGAGAGCGTACCGGGAGCGCACGCGCCCCCCGCCCCGCCCGACGCGACGCGCGGGACTCAATACTCCGTGAGCGAGAGGATCAGCGCATCGGCCTTGAGCGTGCCCGAGAAGGCGTAGCGGCGCTCGTTGTCGGCGGTCGTGACCGGCTTGGGCATGTCGCTCGAGGTGAGGTGCAGCTGGTCGCCGAAGACGCCTCGCAGACGCACATGGCAGCCTCGCGGCAGTTCGACGTACGCCGCACCGTCGTCGGTCTCGAGATCGAAGAGATCGCGGTCGGCGACCTTCGTGCGCGGGGCGTCGACCACCAGGCTCCGACGGATCGTGATGCGGCTGCTCGTGATGTTGAGTCCGTCCTCGGTCGGGTTGCGGACCTCGAGCCGATCGAGCGCCACGTGCGAGTTCGTCACATCGACGCCATCGTCGGCCGAATGCAGGCTGCGCACCGCCGCGATCCGCCACTCCTCCGGACCGACGCCGATCAACTTCAAGGCGTCGATGTCGTCCCGCTCGCCGCCGGCTCGGCGCCCTCGTCGCGGCAGGTCGCGCTCGCCGCGGCCGAGATGCGAGACGGTCAGCGAGGTCGCTCAGAACGCCGAGGGCTTCGCGCCGCGAACCCTCTTCACCGTGATCCCGTCGCTCGAACCGCCGCTGAAGGTCCCGAGGAACCAGACGCCGCCGTTGTCGGCGACCCGAACCGGACGATTCGCCTCGTTCGCCGCGCGGATCGAGAGGCGCTTCGCCGAGAGCCCCGAGCCGGGATCGAAGACGAGCGCGGCGCGTCGCAGCCGGCTCCCCTTCAGGAGGCCGTTGCGGATCAGGATCGTCGCGCCGTCGGCGACGGTGAGCGTCGCGCCGGCACGCACATGCACCTCCGCCTCGATCACCCAGACGACGCCCTTGCCGAGCCGTCGGCTGCGGACGATGTCGGCGGAGATCGTCTCGACGCGCCGCCGAGCGGCGTGGCGCGTCGCGCTCCCGCCGGTTCGCTTCTTCGATGACGCACCGGACTTCGTGCTCGACGCGGCCTTCGACGCCGCACGCCGCGTCGCCTTCTTCGCGGTCTTGGCGGCCTTCCCGCCGTGAGTCGCCTTCACGGCGATCGCCTTCCCCTTCGCCCGCGCCAGCTTCGTCTTCTGGGTGGCCTTCCTCGATGCCTTCGTGGACGTTCTCTTCGACGCCTTCTTCGACGTCTTCTTGGTCGCCATCAGTTCGACTCCTCGATCGACGGCGGTGGCGTCTCCGCGGGCATCACCAGCCCGATCGCGTCGGAGAGGATCCACAGGCCGAGCAGGATGAGCACATAGGGAAGCATCACGCGAGCGAGCCGCTGCATGAATCCAGCGACGAGCCGATGCGTGACGAGCGCCTTGCCGACCACGCACCACACCACGGTCATCGCCGCGAACACCGCGAGGTAGACCGGCACCACCGAGAGGTCCTTCGCGAAGACCGGCACGTAGACGCCGAGGTTGTCGCCGCCGTTGGCCGCGGTGACGCCCGCGACCGAACCGACCTGCGAGAGGAACGCCGCGGGCGCCTTCTCGATCCCGTCGCCTTCGCCATCCTCCTCGGCGACGCCCTTGCGGCTCGACCACACCCCATGAAGCCCGAGCCCGAGCGGCACGAGCCCGAGCAGCGCGATCCACTCCGGCGGAATCACCAGCGAGAACGCCGCCGCCGCCCAGCTTCCCAGCGCGAGCGCGAAGATGCCGACGAACTTGCCCGCCACGATCGCGGGTCGACCGAGGCGGCGATCGGCAAAGAACGCCATCGTCAGGAAGATGTCGTCGATGTTCGTCGAGGCGTAGAGGCCGACGCCGACGAGCAGGGTCTCGAGCATGGAGTTCGCCGAGGACGAAGCGGGCGGAGACGCGTCAGAGGTTGAGCAGCGCGAGCGCTCGCTTCAGCGGCTCGACGGAGACGCGGAAGTAGCCGTCGATGGGGTCGTCGAGCTCGAGCAGCAGGAACATCGTGCCCGCCACGACGATCGCCGACAGCACGATCGCGATCGAGGCCGCCCGGCTCGGCGACGAGAAGAGGCCGAAGCCGAAGAACTCGATGGCCATCGACCCGACCATCACGATCAGGAAGATGGTCGGCACCGAAACCGGACGCACGGTGAAGAGCCAGCGCTTCTGCGCCATGTTGCCCTCGCCGTATCCCATGCGGCCGCCGATCATGTCGAGCGCTCGATCCTTCAGGTCCTTCTGATACTCGCCGACCGGCTCGAGCTTCGTCACCGCGGCGTAGAGCTCCTCGACCCGCGGGATCCCCTGCACCGCCTCGAGGTCGGCGAGGTAGTAGGTCTCGGGAGCCTCGAGCCGCTCGATGCGGTACTCGAGATCGGCCTTCAGTTGCTGGCGGAGGCCCGCCGTCTCCGGTCCGTAGGCGTCGAGCACCTTGTCGAGCGTGATCGCGTCGATCGCGAGGCCACCGACCAGTTCGTTGGCCTGGTCGTAGGTGTCCTTCGCCGAGGCGGTGACCATGCCGAAGACGACCGCGGTCAGGGTCAGGGCGAATCCGAGCGCCGTCTTGATCGCCGAGCGGCTGCCGTCGTCGAGTTGCGTGAGCGCTGGCGTTCGCTGGAACCGGAACCCGACGAAGGCGGCGACGAGGGTCGCGATCAGCACGGCGATCGAGATCGAAACCGGGTTCATCGAGGACTCCTGGATTGCCCATCGCTGCCGACACGAGACACGGTCTCGCGGCCGATCGCCGGCGGACTGTATAGATGGATTGCGCGGCGTCCGAGTCGAGGAGTGTCTCTTGGAGACAGCGCTGCCGCACCGGCTCGCGGGAAGCGCATTGGCGAACGCGGAGCTCGGGCTCGAACGTCGTCACCGGCAGGTCGGTCGACCGCGATGCCGACAGGTCGGTGGGCCGCGATGCCGGCGGGTCGGTGGACCGCGGGCGTCTCGCCCGCAGTCGGTCTTCGCGCTCGCGAAGCGTCCCGTCTCCTGACGACCCCTCCGCC
>JBMSXH010000274.1:0-4098 GCA_049425445.1 Phycisphaerales bacterium
AGCACGTCCATCGCCGCGACGGTCTTCCCGTCGTCGTTGAGGCGCATGTAGAAGGCCTTGATGTCCTTGGGGTAGTTCATGACGACGACCGGGCGGCCGACGAGCGTCTCGGTGAGGAACCGCTCGTGCTCGGACTGCATGTCCATGCCCCACTTGACCGGGTAGTCGAACTTGTGGCCCTTGCGCTCGGCCTCCTCGAGGCGCCGGATCGCCTCGGTGTAGTCCATCCGCTCGAAGCTCGCGGCGATGAACTTCTCGAGCCGCTCGATGCAGGTCTTGTCGATGCGATCGGCGAAGAAGCGCATGTCGTCGCCGCGCTCGGCGAGCAGGTCGGTGAAGATCGACTTGAGAAGCGCCTCGGCGAGGTCGGCGTCGGCGGCGAGATCGGCGAAGGCGATCTCGGGCTCGATCATCCAGAACTCGGCGAGGTGGCGGCTGGTGTTGGAGTTCTCCGCGCGGAAGGTCGGCCCGAAGGTGTAGACCTTGGAGAGCGCGAGGCACCAGCATTCGACGTTGAGTTGCCCCGACACGGTGAGATGGGTCTGCTTCCCGAAGAAGTCCTGGCCGAAGTCGACCTTGCCTTCGCCGTCGCGGGGGATGTTCGCGAGATCGAGCGTCGAGACCTTGAACATCTGACCCGCGCCCTCGCAGTCGCTGCCGGTGACGATCGGGGTGTGGATCCAGAAGAAGCCGTTCCGGTCGAAGAAGCGGTGCGTCGCCATCGCGAGGCAGTGCCGCACGCGGCCGATCGCCCCGAAGGTGTTGGTGCGCGGCCGGAGGTGCGCGACCTCGCGGAGGTACTCGAAGGAGTGTGGCTTGGGCTGGATCGGATAGGTGTCGGGATCGTCGACCCAGCCGACCACCTCGACCGAATCGGCCCGCACTTCGACCGACTGGCCCTTGCCCTGGCTCGGGACGAGTTCGCCCCGGGCGACCACGGCGCAGCCGGAGGTGAGCTTCTTCGAGGTCTCGAAGTCCGGGCACTCCGCCGGGACCACGATCTGGAGCGTTCCGAAGCAGGAGCCGTCGGAGAGGGCGATGAAGACCACGCCCGCCTTGCTCTCACGGCAGGTTCGGACCCAGCCTCGGATGGTCGCCGGCTTGCCGAGGTTCACCTCGCCCTCGGCGAGGATCCGGGCGATCGAGCGGTCGGCGGCGGTGGTCATGGTCGTGAGGTCCGAAGTGGGCGAACTGCGGCCTGGATGACCGCGAGGCGGGGAGTATTCGGCAGCAGCGGAGGTCGGGCAAGAATCGCGGCGATCATGCCAATTCGGCAGGACCGGTGCGGTCGACGGTCGTGGCATGTCAGGGCTGGCGCGGATCGGCCTCGCGCCGATCGGTCCCGATTGGTCGCCTTGGAGCCGCAAACGGGGCGAAACCCCGATCGCTCGTCGAAAGGTGGGGCGGATGGATCGGGGTCGATCGGGCGCGCGACTTGCGTTCTGCATCCGCTCCATGCACGTTCCGCCGACGAGCGATGCGATCCCCTTGGACCGCCCCGAGACGCCTTCAGGAGGCTCCCGGGGCGGTTCGAGCCGCCTGAACCTGATGCTCGGGTACGCCCAGTGGCGTCAGGATCAGGTGGTCGAGCAGCTCCCGAGACTGCTCGAGCCCATGGGAATCCGCTGCATCCGCGCCTCGACCGGGCGGGAGGCGACCGATCTGGTCCGCTCCTTGCAAGTGCACATCGCGGTGGTGGATCTGACCATCCCCATGGAGCCCGCGGCCCGCGACGAAGCGGGGTCGAGGGTCCTCCAACTTCTGCGTCGGCTCGAGCAGCCGCCGCCGACGGTGGTGGTCAGGCCCCCGCAGCCCTCGCTCCGCGAAAGCGGGCGGGGCTTGGCGGACGCCCTCCGAGAGGGGGCCTTCGCGGTCCTCGACGGACCGGTCCGCATCGAAGCCATGCTCGAAGTGCTCAGGCGGGTGGTCCGCCGGCACTTCTCGGATCACTGGCCGGCGGCGCAGGGCCGCCCGGTCGACAGGCAAGAGTCGGAGAACCCCCCATGAAGATTCGACCCCTCGGCGACAAGATCCTCGTCAAGCGCGACGAGCCCACCTCCCGCACCGAGAGCGGCATCTACCTGCCCGAGACCGCCAAGGACAAGCCCAAGCAGGGCAAGATCGTCGCGGTCGGCAACGGCATCCTGAACAAGGAGACCGGCGACTACCTGCCCTTCAGCGTGAAGAAGGGCGACAGCGTGATCTTCTCCTCCTACGCCGGCACCGAAGTCAAGATCGACAACGTCGACTACCTGATCATGACCGAGGAGGACATCCTCGGCGTCGTCGACTGAGTCCGCTTCGGCCACACCCACGATTGGAACGAACCATGGAACGCGGACCGCTGCTGAAGATCCTCTCCGAGATGAAGGGCACCGAGAAGGAGCTCGACCTGATCGTCTCGGGGCAGGGGCAGCCGGTCGAGATCCGGAACGTGGTCGAGGTGGATGAGCTCCACAGCGCCCACGGCATCCGGGTCAAGACCCGCCAGAACTACATCTGGATCGACGCCTCGCACGTCGCGGTCGCCTACCAGGTCCGCACCGACCTCGACTTCGATCGACCGGCGAAGGTCCCTGGGCCGCCGCCCAAGGCGAAGCGCTGACCGCATGGACGCGACGCAGCTGCGTCAGGCCCTGCGGGAACTCGATGGGCAGCGTTCGCTGCGGGTCGAGTTCGCCGGTGCGAGGCACTGCCTCGTCGAAGGCGCCCTGCTCATTCCCGAGGAGCAGGACGGCCTGGTGAAGGTCACCGACGGGACTCGGGTGTTCGTCTTCGACGCGGCAAGCGTCTGCTGGATCGAGATCGGCTGAGCGGCGCCTTCAAGTCCGCTCCCGCGTCACCGCGGCACGTTCGACAACCACGACCCACGACACGTTCACACGTCACGAAAGGAAACGAAACCATGGCTGCCAAGCAGATCGCCTACGACAACGACGCCCGCGAGCGGATTCTCCGCGGCGTCCAGAAGCTCGCCAAGGCCGTCAAGGTCACGCTCGGCCCCTCCGGCCGCGTGGTCGTCCTCGAGAAGTCCTTCGGCGCTCCCACCGTCACCAAGGACGGCGTCACCGTCGCCAAGGAGATCGAGCTCGAGGACGCCTACGAGAACATGGGCGCCCAGATGGTGAAGGAAGTCGCGAGCAAGTGCTCCAAGGACGCCGGCGACGGCACCACCACCGCCACCATCTACGCCGAGGCGATCTTCCAGGAGGGCCTCAAGAACATCACCGCCGGCGCGAACGCCAGCGGCGTGCGGCGGGGCATCGAGAAGGCCGTCGGCGCCCTCGTCGACGAGCTCCGCAAGATGAGCAAGCCCGTCAAGAACTCGACCGAGATCGCCCAGGTCGGCGCCTGCTCGGCGAACCAGGACATGCAGATCGGCAAGATCATCGCCGAGGCGATGGACAAGGTCGGCAAGGACGGCGTCATCACCGTCGAGGAAGGCAAGAGCCTCGAGACCGAGGTCGAGCTCCTCGAGGGCATGCAGTTCGACAAGGGCTACCTCAGCCCCCACTTCGTGACCGATCCGGCCGCGATGGAGTGCGTGCTCGAGGACTGCTACGTCCTCATCCACGAGAAGAAGATCTCCTCCGCGAAGGACCTCGTCCCGGTGCTCGGCAAGATCGCCGAGGCGGGCAAGAGCGTGCTGATCGTCGCCGAGGACATCGACGGCGAGGCGCTCGCGACCCTCGTGGTCAACAAGCTCCGCGGCGTGCTGAAGGTCGCCGCGGTCAAGGCCCCCGGCTTCGGTGATCGCCGCAAGGCGATGCTCGAGGACATCGCGGTCCTCACCGGCGGCACCTCGGTCATGGAGGAGCTCGGCATCAAGCTCGAGAACCTCACCGTGGGCGAGCTCGGTCGCGCGAAGAAGGTCACCGTCGGCAAGGACGCGACGACCATCATCGAGGGCGGCGGCAAGACCAAGGACATCCAGGGCCGCATCGAGCAGATCAAGTCGCAGATCGACGCGACCAGCAGCGACTACGACCGCGAGAAGCTCCAGGAGCGGCTCGCGAAGCTCGCCGGCGGCGTGGCGCAGATCAACGTCGGCGCCGCGACCGAGGTCGAGATGAAGGAGAAGAAGGCCCGCGTCGAGGA
>JBMSXH010000275.1:0-4087 GCA_049425445.1 Phycisphaerales bacterium
GGCATCATGTACTTCGTCATCCCGAAGTTCCAGGAGATCTTCAACGACTTCGACGTGAAGCTTCCGGGACTCACCCTCTGGCTCATCGACACGAGCCGCTGGGTCGCGGGACAGGCCACCCCGGACCAGACCATCCCCGGCGCGGTCTGGATCGTCTGTTCGCCGTTCATCATCTTCACCTTCTACAAGCTGATGCGCAAGACGCAGTTCGGAAGAGCGGCGACCGACACGATCATCATCCGCATACCCGTGCTCGGGAACCTCGTCCGCAAGACCGCGGTGGCGAGGTTCACCCGAACGCTCGGCACCCTCGTCGCGGCCGGCGTGCCGATCCTCGAGGCGATCACGATCACCCGCGACACCTCCGGCAACTACGTCTACGAGAAGGCCCTCAACAAGGTGCACGACTCGATCCGCGAGGGCGAGACCTTTGCGACGCCGCTCCGCGAGGCGAAGGTGTGCGACAGCCTCGTGGTCAACATGATCGACGTGGGCGAGGAGACCGGCGATCTCGACGTCATGCTCATGAAGATCGCCGACAACTACGACGAAGAGGTCGACGTGGCGGTGGCGGGCCTCCTGAGCCTGCTCGAGCCGCTGATGGTCGTGGTCCTCGGCGGCATCGTCGGCACGATCGTGCTCGCGCTCTTCATGCCGCTCGTCTCCATGATCGAGAACGTCTCGGGAGGCCGCTGATGCGTCTCCCGCGCGTCGAACGCCGTCGCGGCTTCAGCATCGTCGAACTGCTCGTCGCGATGGCGATCGTCGTCACGCTGATCGCACTGCTCGTCGTCGCGGTCGAACGGGCCATGCGGAGCGGGCAGCAGGCCCAGACCGAGTTCCTGATGGGCTCGATCGAGCAGGGGCTGACGCAGTTCCGGGCCGACCACGGCTACCTGCCGCCGGTGCTGGGACGAAGCGGAACGGCGGGCAGCCAGAATCCGGGAACGATCGGCTACCTGCGGGACGTGATCGCGCCGCCGCAGAACGCCGGGCAGCAGCAGGGCTGGCTCTCGATCACCACGCTTGCGGAGTACCTGCTCGGCTACGGCGACCGCAGCTGCGACGGATACGGCGCGATCGGCAACCCGCCGTACTCGAACCCCAACGCCCAGGGCGTCGCCGAGATCCCGACCCTTGGCCTTCGCGGACCGGGGCGCGATGGTGCGTGGGGCTCGATCGTGAATCCTCGCGATACGCAGGGCCTCTCGCGCGGCGTCTTCCTGGCGAGGAATCCCGGTGACTCGGGCGTCTTCCCGAACGCGGGCGGCAACGCGGTGCAGATCGAAGGCCGGGTCTACGGGCCGTACCTCGAACTGCAGGACGAGCGACTGCTCGGCGCGGTCACGGGCGTCGTCAACGGCAACCCCGTGATCGCGTTTCCGGGCGAGATCGACAACTTCGACGACTACCCGAAGGTCCTCTGCGACTACTGGGGTTCGCCCATCCACTACTTCCGCCGTCCCTATCTCGGTTCGGATCCGGGCAAGCAGAACCTGAATCTCAATCTCGGCGACGTGGCGGCGATCCGTCCGTGGGAAGTGCCGCCGGGCCAGGACATCGACGGCTACGCCGACGCCAGCACGGACATCCCCGGCGGCGACAGCACCACGACCCGCGACCTGCTCGCCGCGGAGTTTGCGCTCCTCTCTCCCGGACCCGATCGGGCGGTCAACCTCGCGGTGCGTCGAGACCAGGCCGGGGCGAACGAAGACAACCTCGTGAAGGTGGCGCGATGAATCGAACGCTCCCGCTCGGAACCGTGCAGTCGCTTTCCGCTCGCCGCGCTCGTCGGGCCTTCACGCTCATCGAGCTCGTGGTGGTGCTCGCGGTGATCCTCGTGCTCGTGTCGCTGGTGCTGGCGGTCTCGTCGATCCTCATCAAGCGCTCGGAGGTCCAGCAGACCGAGAGCGCGATGGCGATCCTCTCCGCCGCAGTCGACGAGTTCGAGCAGGCCCGCGCCCGCCCGATGACCTACGGGGCGAGGAACCAGCCCTCGGGCGCCCGCTACGACATCCCCGAACTCAACGTCAACTACGCCCACGTGATCCTCTTCGTGCTCGATCGCCTCGCGACCCACGGGCCGAGCCGCGACATGATCGCGAAGATCGACGACCAGCTCTTCCGCACCGCCTCGACGCAGATTCCCGCGCCGAGCGGGGGCTATCCGCCGACCGAGTTCTGGTGGGGCCCGCTGCCGCGGATGGAGCTCGTCGATCCCTGGGACACCCGCATCGCGGTGATCTTCCCGGGGCGTCCGTGGGTGCAGGGCGACGATCCGAACCTCAAGGACCTCGACGGCACCATCCGGACGGGCGACGAGCAGGGCAACACACCGTGTGTGAATCGCAAGATCCGCTTCATCTCCTCGGGGCCCGATCGTCAGTACGGCACCGCCGACGACATCGAGTCCTACTCGGAGCGCGTGCCATGAGCGGCGTCGCACCAAGCCGGCTTCGCCGCGCGTTCACCCTCATCGAACTGCTCGCGGTGATGGGGATCCTCGTCCTGCTCGCCGTGCTCACCGTGGCGGGCGTGGGTCGCATCTCGAAGGACGCGCGACTCTCCACCGCCGTCAACCGGATCACCGCGGCGCTCGGCAACGCCCGCGCGATCGCGATCAAGGAGAACGCGTTCGTGCTGGTGGTGTTCAAGCCGAACTGGCCCACCAACGCCGACGGCAGTCCCGCCAACGCCGACGCCAAGCAGACCACCGAGATCGTGATCGCGAAGTTCACCGGAGAGAGCGAGATCTTCTACAGCGGCAGCGCCGGCAATCCGAACCGGATCAACCTCACCGACCGCTACCTGCCGGTCCCCGGCGTGGCTCCGGTCCAACTGCCGTCCGGCATCAAGGTGGCGGGCCCGAACTACGAGTTCGAGTTCGACACCACCTACGAGTCGCCCGGCTTCTACACGCAGGGCGACATGAAGATCCTCTCGCGTTCCTGCGGCGAGTATCCGGAGTACTACCGCACCGTCGGCGTGCTCTTCGGCCCGGACGGCCGTCGGCTGATCCGCAACCCGACCGGTTCCGGCGGCGACCACAAGACCTTCGTCGACTTCGACACGATCGACTCCGACAACGACGGCGACCGGCAGGACGTGCAGTACCGCTTCCCGAGCGGCTGCAACTTCTCCCAGACCTTCGATCGCTACTACTTCGCCGACCATCCGCGCGACGAGACCAACACCATGATCGTCCCGTTCCTGATGGTCTACGACGACGATGCGGCGCGAGAGCTGAAGGTGACCAACTGGACCACCCGCGCCAACATCGAGCAGGAACTCGTTGGTCGCGAGACCGGGTTCATCGCCCGCAACGGCCAGCGGATCGACTTCAACCCCGCGACGGGAGTGGTGCAGCCATGAGCCAACCTGCGCGACGTCGCCAGCGCCGCGGCTTCAGCCTCATCGAGGTGCTGCTCGCCGTCTTCATCCTCGGGATCGGCATCATCTCGATCGGCGCGATCTTCCCCGCCGGCATCGTGCAGCAGCGGCAGTCGCTCGACGACGCCCTCGGCCCGATCGTCGCCGACAACGCCCTCGCGACGCTTCGCGCGAAGCTCTCGCAAGCGGACTTCGGCTTCGCGGAGGACTTCGAAGGCTTCCCGCTCGGGCTGCTCGACCTCGCCTCCTACGAAGGCAGCTACGGCGACGTCGATCCGGCGGCGCCGCGCACCCTCGGCGACTGGGGCTGGCGCCGTCCGGCGCTCGCGCTGGCGAACATCTCGTCCTTCCAGACGAACTATCCGTCGCTCGGCGGGGGCGAGCCCACCGTCGAGGCCGGATCGATGATCGTCTTCAACACGATCGGTCGGCCGGAGAACGTCGCGCCCGGAAGCCAGATGACGATCTCGGAGGTGCCGTGGAACCGACGCAAGTTCGGGCCGGCCGCCAACGACGGTTCGCCCGGCGGCTTCCCGCTGGTCGTCTTCGAGCCGTGGGAGCGGGCGTATCCGTCGTTCGCCCCGGGCACGCCCGAGGCGGCGTCGACTCGGCCAGAGTACTTCTGGGAGTGCATGTTCCGCCGCTTCCAGGGGCGGGTTCAGGTGGCGATCTTCGTCTATCGCGTGAGCGGCGCGGA
>JBMSXH010000276.1:0-4086 GCA_049425445.1 Phycisphaerales bacterium
GGAGTGTCGCCGGTCGCACGAACGAACTTGCGCGACTGCGTTTGCGAGCTGAGCCGGGGAGGAGTGTCGCCGGTCGCGCGATTGCGTTCTCGAGCCGAGCCAACTCCTCCCCTGAACGCCGTTCGGGGGAGGTGCCGAGCGAAGCGAGGCGGAGGGGCGGTGCGGGGTCGGAAGGGATCGATCACGCGATCATCAGATGATGCGTCGTCCATCAGATCCATCCGGTCCATGCGACCGTCCGGCGAGCGAAGCGCGCAACCGGCGCGTGACGTGACCCGCGTGTTGGCGCACGCGACCGACATCGCCTACGCCGGGCTCGGCACCATGCGCCCGAGGTCCTCGTCGGTGTCGGGCGAGGCCTTCGGCGGCAGCGGCTTCGCCGCGGGCTTGGCCGCCTCGGCTGCGAGCAGGTCCGCGACCGTCGGCTTGAGCAGCTGCTCGCCCCGCATGACGCGATCGATGTCCTCGCGGGAGAGCGTCTCGAAGCGCAGCAGCGCCTCGGCGATCGCGACCACCTTGTCCCAGTTCTGGTCGATGATCCGCCTCGCGTCCTCGTACGCCGCATCGATCATCCGACGGATCTCCTCGTCGATGATCTTGGCCGTGTCGGGCGAGTAGTCCTTGTCGGGCTGGAACATCTCGCGGGTGTCGCTGCCGGCGTAGTTGACGAACCCGAGCCGCTCCGACATGCCCCACTCGAGCACCATGTGCCGCGCGTACGCGGTCGCCATGCGGATGTCCATGCCTGCGCCGCTCGAGACGTCGCCGGTCTTCCGCTCCTCGGCGATGCGTCCGCCGCAGAGGACCCGCATCGTCGCCTCGAGGTAGCGCTTCGCGTAGCCGTAGCGGTCCTTCTCGGGAAGCGAGAAGGTCGCGCCGAGGGCCTGGCCGCGCGGGATGATCGTGACCTTGTGGAGCGGGTCGGCCTCGGGCAGGAGCGCCTGCACGACGGTGTGGCCGGCCTCGTGGTACGCCGTCGCCACCCGCTCGACCTCCTCGAGCTTGCGGCTCTTGCGGGCGCGGCCGAAGCGGATCTTGTCGCGGGCCTCCTCGAGGTCCGCCATCTCGACCGAGTCCTTCTCGCTCATCGTGGCGATGATCGCGGCCTCGTTGATGATCGCGGCGAGATCGGCGCCGGAGAACATCGGGGTGCCGCGGGCGAGTCGCTCGAGATCGACGTCGGGGCCGAGCTTCACCTTCTTCGCGTGCACCTCGAGGATCTGGCGGCGGCCGTTGAGGTCGGGCAGCGAGACGGTCACCTGACGGTCGAACCGGCCCGGCCGGGTGAGCGCTGGATCGAGCACGTCGGAGCGGTTGGTCGCGGCGATCACGATCACCTGGTCCGCCGCCTCGAAGCCGTCCATCTCGACGAGGATCGCGTTCAGGGTCTGCTCGCGCTCGTCGTGGCCGCCGGTCGAGAAGCCGCCGCCTCGGCGACGGCCGACCGCGTCGATCTCGTCGAGGAAGATGATGCAGGGCGAGTTCTCCTTCGCCTGCTTGAAGAGGTCGCGGACGCGGCTCGCGCCGACGCCGACGAACATCTCCACGAAGTCCGAGCCCGAGATCGAGAAGAACGGCACGTCCGCCTCGCCCGCGATCGCCTTCGCAAGCAGCGTCTTGCCGCATCCCGGGGGGCCGGAGAGCAGCACGCCGCGGGGAATGCGTCCGCCGAGGCGCTGGAAGCGCTTGGGGTTCTTGAGGAACTCGACGAGTTCGGTGACCTCTTCCTTGGCCTCGTCGATGCCGGCAACGTCGTTGAAGGTGACGCTGACGGTGTCCTTGGTGCCGACGCGGTGCCGGCTCTTGCCGAACGAGCCGAGCAGGCCGCCGGGGCCGCCGCCCGCGGCGCGGACCGAGCGGGCGATGAAGAACCACACGATCAGCAGAAGGAGCAGCACCGGCGCGATGCCGACGAGCAACTGCACCCAGATGCTGCTGCCCGCGTCGGCCTCCCAGCCCACGCCCATCTCGTCGAGCTTGTTCTGGTAGTAGACGAACTCGCCGGGCGTGATCGAGACGAAGACCGGCGTGCCCTTGTCGCCGCTGGCCTCGAAGCCGGGCGTGCCGGGCTTGATCTCCGCGACGATGCGGGTGTCCTCGATCACCACCGAACCGGGCTTGACCTTGTCTTCCTTGAGGTAGGTCGAGAACTGCTGGAAGGTCTCGATCTTGCGCATGCCCCGGCTCGTGCCGGTCATCACCACCCACAGCAGCACCACGAGCGCGAGCAGCGTCAGCCAGGTGAACGCCTGTCGGCGGTTCTTCTGCGGCGGCGCGACGGGCGTGCGGCCTCCTCGCTCACCCGAGGCGGGCTTGTCGTCGCGGGCGTTGCGTTCGGGGCGTTCGGGGGTTCGGGACATCGGACTTCCGAGGGTGGGGCAGGGGCGGGCGGGCTCACCAGTCGCCCTGCAGTGAATCGACGATCTCGCGGGCCAACTGGCGTACGACCTCGAACCCCGCGAGTTCCAAGGGTTCCTGAGTCGGCCGGCTCGGGGTGAAGACGGCTGTTCCGACGAACCCGTTGCGGGCGACGATCGGCTTGCCCGTCCGGAGATCGAGCCACTCGTAGTCGAGGGTGACCCGGATCGCGACCTCCTCGCCGAGCCCCGTGACGAGGCTCTTGGAGATCTCCTGCAGACGCACTTCGGTGATCGTTCCGCGGAGGAGGGTATCCGCCGCGCCCTGCCCGGTCACCTTGTAGGGCGTGGTCGCCTCGATCTGCTTGACGAGCGCCTCGGTGAGCTGCGCGGGCAGTTCCCGGGCGTAGCTTCGGTTGGCGATCATCGGCACCGAGACGCTCCGGTACTCGCTCGGCCACGCCGACGCGGAGGAGTAGCCCTCGCGCGGGTCGGTGCTGCACCCGGTTCCGATGAGGAGCGCGGAGGCTGCCCACAGCACGATCAGCAGGGAGCCTCGCCTCACGGCCCCGGCTCCGAGGAGATCGGGGCAGTCGGGGCGGGTTCGGTTCCTTCCTTGCTTCCGGGAAGAATCGGCGGTGGAGCCACGATGCCGATCGGGGTTCGCGCCGCCTCGGCGGGGAGGGCGAGCTTCGCCTCGCGCAGGGCCGCGTAGTCGGGGCATCCCGCGACGGCGGCGGCGGGCATCTGGGCCAGGATCGAAGGGATCATTTCGAGAGCGGAGAGGGTGGCGATCGAGTCCGGGTAGGCCTCGATCATGCGGCGGATCGTGTACTCGGCGGAGATTGGGTCTCTGACCTCGAGGTACCACTTCGCCGTCGAGAGCATCTTGGTGGCATCGGATTCGTAGACCCGCACCAGAAGGGCCTCGGCGCCGACCTTCTGGGCGAGCGCCGGCCGGGTGACCTGGAGTTCCCGGAGACGTGCCTGCGCCTCGAGCAGCCCCAGCGCGTCGTACTCCGGCCCGCGGAAGTTCGCGAGGTAGGAGTAGATCAGCCTGAGTCGGGCCTTGTCGATCTCCGTCGAACGAGGGTAGTTCTCGATGAAGATGTCGTAGGCCTCGGCCGCCATGAAGAGGTCGCGGCGATCGAAGTAGAAGTCGGCGAGGGTCATGCCCGCCTTCTCGGCGAGCGTGCTTCCGGGAAGCCGCTCCTGGATGCGGATCAGGATCTCCTCCGCCTCGTCGGAGGCGTCGAGGATCCGGAACGTGCCCCACAACTTTCGACGCAGCCCGTTGGCGTACTCCTTGGCGATCTCGTACTCACGCTCGAGGGCGGTGACGAAGACGCCGCTGCCCGGGTAACGGCGGATCAGCTCCTCGTAGACCATGAGGGCTTCGAATTCGTCGCCGAGGGCGAGCCGCGCATCGCCCTGAAGCAGAAGCGCTTCGGGCCGCCACTTCGAGAACGGCGAACGTTCGAGGAACCCCGTGACGAGATTGAGCGCTCGCTTGGGTTCCCCGAGGCCCAACGCCTTGCGGACCTCGAGCAGTTGCGCCTCTTCGCCGTCCGGATCGGCCTCGGCCAGCGGCGCCCACTGATCGTCGGTGGTCAGTTCGTACCGCTTCTCCTGCCCGAAGGCGGGAGCGCCCGCCAGCCATGCCGCGAGGCCGAGCAGCGGGAGCGAGCCGAGACCGAATCGGGTGCCCATCCGGCGTGCACGCGGGCGT
>JBMSXH010000277.1:0-4081 GCA_049425445.1 Phycisphaerales bacterium
CTCGATCTCCGAGAAGCTCACCGGCTCGGCATGCTCGTCCCGCTCCGCGCGTCCGGTGCGACGGGTGACGCTCGCGGCGCCCTCGATCTCGACGAGCCGCGACTCGACGCCTCGCGCGAGCCGATCGCTCTCCCCGAGCGACGTTCCCGGCGGCGCCATCAGGAAGACCGTGTAGGTCCCCTCCCGAAAGCTTGGCAGGAACGAGGTTCCGAAGGTCGAGGCGAGCATCAGCGACGCCACCGCAAGGACACCCGATCCGCTGAGCACGATCGTCTTGTGGCGGATCGCCCACGCGAGCAGCGGCTCGTAGCGGCGCTTGATCACGCGGACCAGCAGACCGTCGCCATGGGCCTTGCCTTCGCGTCCCTCCGCCGCCTCGGCAAACACCTTCCGGAAGAGCAGCCGGCAGAGCGCCGGCGTCACCGTCAGCGCCACGAGCAGCGAGGCCAGGATCGAGGTGATGTAGGCGATCCCGAGCGGACGGAAGAACCGTCCCTCAAGCCCTTCGAGGAAGAGCAGCGGCACGAAGACGAGGCAGATGATCACCGTCGCGAAGACCATCGATCCCCGGATCTCGTTGGAGGCCTCGTAGATCACCTGCGTGAGCGCCCGCCGCTCGGAGGTCGGGCGCGACGCGTTCTCGCGCAGGCGGCGCAGCACGTTCTCGACGTCGATGATCGCGTCGTCGACGAGTTCTCCGATCGCCACCGCGAGCCCGCCGAGGGTCATCACGTTGACCGAGAGCCCCCACGCCCAGAGCACGAGCAGCGCCACCGCGAGCGAGAGCGGCAAGGCGGTCAGGGTGACGAGCGTCGCCCGCACGTTGACAAGGAAGAGAATCAGGATCACCGCGACGATCGCGGTCGCCTCGACGAGCACCTTGGTCACGTTGCGCACCGCACGGTCGATGAAGCGCGCGGCGCGGAATGGATTTCGATTGAGCGCCATGCCCGCCGGCAGCGACGCCTCGACGCCGTCGAGGACCCGATCGATCTCCTTGGTGAGTTCGAGCGTGTTGGCGCCCGGCGACTTCTGCACGCTGAGCACCACCGCCGGCATGCCTCGATCCGCGGCGGTACCTCGCAGCGGCGCCGGGGCGAGGCGCACGTCCGCCACGTCGCCGATCGTGATCGGCGCGCCGTTCCGGGTCGCGACGAGCGTGCCGCGGATGTCCTCGAGGCCCCGCACGCGGGCCATCTGCCGAACCGGCATCTCGCGGCGATCGACGTCGCCGAGGTATCCGGCGCTCGCGGTGCTGTGGGCGCCCCGCGCCGCCTCGACCACCTCCGCGATCGAGAGGCCGAAGAGCGCGAGGCGATCCTGCCGCACGTCGATGCGGTACTGCGGAAGTTCGCCGCCGATCGCGACGACCTGCGCCACGCCGGGGATCGCGAGCAGCGTGTTGCGAAGGTCGAACTCGCCGAAGGCGCGAAGCTCGAGCGGCGTCGCGGACCCGTCGGGCGACGACAGCGCGAGCAGCATCACCTCGCCGGTGATGCTTGTGGTGGGCGCGATCTCCGCGTGCACGTCCGGGGGCAGGCGATCCGCGACCGCCGCGAGGCGCTCGGCCACGAGCTGCCTCGCCCGCGCGAGATCCTCGCCCCAGTCGAACTCGACCCACACGATCGAGAGGCTCGTCGCGCTCGCCGAACGCACGCGGCGCGTGCCCGCGAGGCCGTTGACCGCGGTCTCGATCGGGAAGGTCACGAACGACTCGACCTCGTCCGCGGCGAGACCGCCCGCCTCGGTCATGATCACGACCGTCGGCGCATTCAGTTCGGGAAACACGTCGACCGGCATCTCGCGCAGCTTGAGGCCCGCGAACACCAGCAGCAGTCCCGACGCGATCACCACGAACGAGGCGTGGCGAATCGAGAATCCGATGAGCCGCGCGAGCATCAGTGGTCCTCCGCGTGGAAGGTGCCGTCGGAGTGGAAGTGTCCGCCCTTGGTCGCGGTTCCGCTCATCGCGAGCATCAGCGGGTAGTTGCCCGCGACCACGATCTCGTCGCCCTCCGCGACCCCCGAGAGGATCTCGATGAATCGGCCGTCGCTCGTGCCGAGGTCGGCCTCGAGGCGAATCGCCTTGTTCGGATCCCTCGGATCGCGTCGGAAGACGACCGGGACGATGCCGTCGAGCAGGACGGCCCGCTGCGGAATCGCCAACTCGGTCCGTCCGCCCTCGAGCACGATCTCGAGCGAGGCGGCGATGCCGGCTCGAGCCCAGGAGCCCATCGACTCGGCCGACGCGATCACGTCGATGGTGCGTCCGTCCGGATCGCCCGACAGGCCGATCGCCAGCGTGGCGGGCACCGACTCGAAGCGCCCCGCATCGTCCGCGTTCGCCGCGACGATGCGAGCCGGAAGCCCGGCCTTCAGGCGATCGAGATCGCTCTGCAGCGCGCGGGCCCGGAATCGAAGCCGATCGGGTTGGACGATCGAGACGACCAGTTCGCCCTCCTCGACGTGCCCGCCTGGCGTGACCGCAAGCGACTCGACCACGCCTCGATCGGCCGCGCAGACGAGCAGGCCTCCCGCTGCCGCGGACGCCTCGTCGCATCCGGCCTGGGCGAGCAGCAGGCTGCGGCGAGACTGAAGGGCGTGCAGTTCGGCTTCGAGCACCCGCTCGGTCGCCTGCAGTTCCGCGTCCTTCTCCATCACCTCCGCGAGTTCGGCCTGCGTCGCGTTCAGCGTCGCCTGCGCCTCGGTGAACTGCCCGGCTCCGCCGCCGCCCGCCTCGCGGAGCCGCTCGAGCTGGGCCAGCCGGTCCTTCCAGAGCGCCACCTTGTCGGCGAGACTCGCCTCGTGCACGCGATGGGCCTCCCGCACCGGCCCCATCGACTCGAGCCTCGCCCGAGTCGCGAGGATCTGGGCCTCGAGATCGCCCCAGGCGCTGCCGGTGATGCGCACGAGCGGCGTGCCCTTCTCGATCTGCTGATACTGGTCGACGAGGATCTCGACACGGCCGTCGATCGGCGCGCGAATCTCGCGGCGCGCCGTGGGAACCAGCTCGAATCGGCCAGGCAGCCGGATGGTGCGCTCGACCTGGCGCGGCTCGACCCTGGCGAACTCGATGCCGAGATTGCGTCGCACCGCATCCGGGATGTCGATGCGATTGGTCGGACCTGCCGCCGGCTCCTCCATCGCGGCCTTCGGCGCCTCGCCGCCGGTGCAGGCGGCAAGTGGCGCGAGCGCGGCGATCGTGGCGATGGTGGCGACGAGCGGAAGACGCGAAAGGACGTGCGGGATCGTGCGGTTCATGACTCGGCTCCCGTGGTGGGGACTGGTTCGGGGGATGCGGCGGGCTCGACGATGGGCGGGCCGGCGACGGCTTCGAGCGCGATCGCGGCAAGGCGTTCGTCGCGAAGGACCTCGACGAGCCGCAGCGTGGCCTCGTGCTGTTGCTTGAGGCCGTCGAGCAGGATGAGGGTGTCGACCTCACCGAGCCGCGCCAGTTCGCGAGCCTCGGCGTACTGGAGTTCGACGAGCGGGACGAGCTCGTCCTCGACGATCGCCCGCTGCCGCGCGAGCGACTCGATCTCGGTGCGGGCGAAGGCGGCGTCGGCGACGATCGACTCGATCTGACGTTCGACCTCGAGGCGGGCAACCTCTCGCGCTGCGAAGGCCGCTTCGATCGCCTGACGGTTGCCGTTGAAGATCGGGATCGGCAGGTACGCCCCGAGCGTGAACTGCCGGATGCCGTCCTGCGTGCCGTAGCCCGGAGTCAGTCCGAGGTCGGGGATCTGCGCCCGGATCGACTCCTCGAGGGTCTTCTCCGCGACCTCGTAGGCGGCGACCGCCACGGCAAGCCGCGGGCTTCGGCGAATCGCCTCGGAGTCGGCGTCGGTGGCGAGGATCGAGCCGTCGACGCTGCCGAGCGCCATCGGCACCAGTTCGGCTTCCGAGGCAGGCGGCAGTCCGAGGAGCCTGAGGATCTCGAGTCGCGTCTCGCGCTCGATCGCCGCGAAGCGATCGAGTTGCGCGGCCGCCTTCACCCGCTCGAGCCGGAAGAGTCTCGCCTCGACCCGCGGGAGCTCGCCGAGCGACTGCATGGTGTCCACGACCGAAAGAAGCGCCTCGGC